>NZ_JFJW01000100.1:36077-40271 GCF_000611125.1 Cupriavidus sp. SK-4 | reverse complement strand
CCCATGAGGGGAGAGGGAGAACACCTTGCTTTGGCTAGCTCGAGCGGCTTTGGCGCACCCAAAACCGCTCTCCCCATGAGGGGAGAGGGGAGCAAACCATCAGTCTTCCCGGCGCAGGTGCGGGAACAGGATGACGTCGCGGATATTCGGGCTATCCGTCAGCAGCATCACCAGGCGGTCGATGCCGATGCCGCAGCCGCCCGTCGGGGGCATGCCGTACTCCAGCGCGCGGATGTAGTCGGCGTCGAAGTACATCGCTTCTTCATCGCCGGCGTCCTTCTGCTCGACCTGCTTGCGGAAGCGGTCGGCCTGGTCTTCGGCATCGTTCAGCTCCGAGAAGCCGTTGGCGATCTCGCGGCCAGTGATGAACAGCTCGAAGCGCTCGGTAATACCAGGCACCGTGTCCGAAGCACGCGCCAGCGGCGACACCTCCACCGGGTAGTCAATGATGAAAGTCGGCTCCCACAGCTGGCTTTCCGCGGTTTCCTCGAACAGCACTAGTTGCAGCGTGCCCAGGCCGGCGTTGAGGAACTGCGGCGCGTTGGTGTTGACGCCGAACTTCTTCAGCTCGGTGCGCAGGAACTCGGCATCGGCCAGTTGCGCATCGGTGTACTGCGGCGCGAACTTCTGGATCGCCTGGCAGATGGTCAGGCGGTGGAACGGCTTGGACAGGTCCAGCTCGCGGTCCTGGTACGTCAGCACGGCGCTGCCGCGCGCATCGATCGCGGCCTTGCGGATCAGGTCCTCGGTGAAGTCCATCAGCCAGCGGTAGTCCGTGTAGGCCGCGTAGAACTCCATCATGGTGAACTCGGGGTTGTGGCGCGGGCTCACCCCCTCGTTGCGGAAGTTGCGGTTGATCTCGAACACGCGCTCGAAGCCGCCCACGATCAGGCGCTTCAGGTACAGCTCGGGCGCGATGCGCAGGAACATCTGCATGTCCAGCGCATTGTGGTGCGTGATAAACGGCTTGGCCGCGGCGCCGCCCGGGATCGGGTGCAGCATCGGCGTTTCCACTTCCATGAAGCCGGCATCGGCCATATGGCGGCGCAGCGACGAGATCGCGTTGGTGCGGGCGCGGAAGGTGTTGCGCGTTTCCGGCGACACGATCAGGTCGACATAGCGCTGGCGGTACTTCATTTCCTGGTCGGCCAGGCCGTGGAACTTGTCCGGCAGCGGGCGCAGGGACTTGGACAGCAGGCGCAGCTCGCGCACCTGCACCGACAGCTCGCCCTTGTTGGTGCGGAACAGCTCGCCGCGGGCGCTGATGATGTCGCCCAGGTCCCAGTGCTTGAAGGCCGCGTAGACCTCTTCGCCGACCTTGTCGCGCGTGATGTAGAACTGGATCTGGCCGCTGCCGTCCTGCACCGTGGCAAAGCTGGCCTTGCCCATCACGCGCTTGAGCATCATGCGCCCGGCAATGGCGACCTCGACCGGCGCGGCCTCGAGCGTGGCCTGCTCGGTCTCGGCGTACTGCGCCTGCAGTGCGGCGGCCTGGTGGGTAGGGCGGAAATCGTTGGGGAAGGGCACGCCTTGCTGGCGCAGCGCGGCCAGTTTCTCGCGCCGCTCCGCGATGATCTTGTTCTCGTCGACGGCGGGAGTGTCTGCGGCGGCTGGCTTGGCCTGGGCGCGGTTCGGTTCAGTCATGATGTCTTGTCGGATCGCGCGCGGCGTGCCGCGCGCGGATTCAGATGGCTTGATGGGTGCGGCTTAGTAGTTGCGGAGATCGTCCAGCTCGGTGCTGCCGAAATCCGGGCGGTGCAGGTAGGCGACGATGCGGCCGGCGGTTTCCTCGGCCGACGCCAGCTGTTCATTGGCTTTCAGCTCGCGGAAGCGCTGCACCTGGGCGAAGTCGGCATTGCGGATGGTGGCCTGCATGCCGGTGTCGATCACGCCCGGGGCCAGCGCCACGGCGCGCACGGTGCGCGGGGCTTCGGCCTGGGCGTACTCGGCGTTGACCGAGCGCATGAACATGTCCAGCCCGGCCTTGCCGGCGCAGTACGCGCTCCAGCCTTCGACCGGGCGGCGCGCCGCGCCGGAGGAGATCGCCAGCACCTTGCGCGGGCAGTCGAACTTCTCGGTGCGCTCCAGGAACGCCGCGGTCATCGTCATCGGCGCCGCCAGGTTGGTCAGCAGGTGCGGCACCAGGGTTTTCTCCTGCAGGCGCGTGACCGGGCCGATTGGTTCGACCACGCCCGCGTTCAGGATCAGCGTGGCGCTGGTCGGCGGGATGTCGAGCGTATCGAGCACGCTGGCGAGCCAGGTGGCGGCGGGGCCGGCCTGCGACAGGTCCTGCAGGTGCCAGGCCACCGGCACGCCGCTCAAGGTGGCGATGCGCTCCAGCTCGCTGTTGCGGCTGCGCGCCACGCAGATCAGGCGGTTGCCCGGCACGAGCAGGGCATTGGTCAGTGCCGCGCCCAGCCCGCGCGAGGCGCCGGTGATGATGTAGAGGTGATTGGCTTCGCTCATGGTGCCCCGGTCGGAGATGTCGCCCTGCCGCCGTGCCGGTGTGGCGCGGGCGGCGGTACAGCGGTGGATGGATTGCTGTGCCGCCGCCGGCCGCACCGGCAGGGCGGACGGCGGGTGCTGCCTTACAGTCCCTGCTTGAGGCTGGCCTCGATGAACGGATCCAGGTCGCCGTCCAGCACCTTCTGGGTGTTGGACATTTCCACGTTGGTGCGCAGGTCCTTGATGCGGCTCTGGTCCAGCACGTAGGAGCGGATCTGGTGGCCCCAGCCCACGTCGGTCTTGCCGGCCTCGAGCTTGTCGGCTTCGGCCTGGCGCTTGCGCATCTCGTGCTCGTACAGGCGCGATTTCAGCATCGACATGGCTTCGGCACGGTTGCGGTGCTGCGAGCGGTCGTTCTGGCACTGCACCACGATCCCGGTCGGGATGTGCGTGATCCGCACGGCCGAATCGGTCTTGTTGATGTGCTGGCCGCCCGCGCCCGAGGCGCGGTAGGTGTCCACGCGCAGGTCCGCCGGGTTGACCTCGACCTCGAACGAATCATCCACCTCGGGGTAGACGAACACCGACGAGAACGAGGTATGGCGCCCGCCCGACGAATCGAACGGCGACTTGCGCACCAGGCGGTGCACGCCCGTTTCAGTACGCAGGTAGCCGAAGGCGTATTCGCCCTCGATCTTGATGGTCGCGCTCTTGATGCCGGCCACGTCGCCTTCGGACTCTTCCAGCACCTCGGCCTTGAAGCCCTTGCGCTCGCAGTACTTCAGGTACTGGCGCAGCAGCATCGAGGCCCAGTCGCACGCTTCGGTTCCGCCGGCGCCGGCCTGGATGTCGATAAAGGCGTTGGCCTGGTCCATCTCGCCCGAGAACATGCGGCGGAATTCCATGCCCGCGACGATCTCCTCGAAGCCCTTGACGTCGGCCTCGATCGCTTCCAGCGTATCGTCGTCGCCTTCTTCCCTGGCGAGCTCAAACAGCTCTTCGGCGCCGCTGAGGTCGTCGGTGAGCTTGCTGAGCACGCTTACCACGCCCTCGATTGCCTTCTTTTCCTTGCCGAGGTCCTGGGCCCGCTTGGGGTTGTTCCAGACGTCGGGGTCTTCCAGCAAACCGTTGACTTCGTCCAGCCTTCCTACTTTGACATCGTAGTCAAAGATACCCCCGTAGATCTTCCGTCCGGGAACGGAGATCGGAGATGGCACCGGAGATGGCGTTGAGGCGTTCTGCTTCCATGATGTTCCTGCGCTTAGAAAACCCCGAATTATAGCGGATCGGCGCGGCAACCCGGGGCTTCCGGACCGCCTCGGGCGGGCCGCGGACCGAACGGATTGGCCGCGGCGCGGTCTATCCGCGGTGCCGGGCGATGCACGCGGCGATAATACGGGTCGCAAGCCGCCCCCAGGCACGACAAAGAACAGGGACGAATGACGCAAACCAGACATGACATCGAACCAGGCCGGCGCCGCGCGCTGGGCCTGCTGCTGGCCGCCGCGGCCGCGGTCGCGGCCGGCTGCGGCACCACGGGCGGGCCCGTGCCGGACGGCTACTACCGCGTCGAGCGCGGCGACACGCTGTATTCGATCGCGCGCAAGCACCGCCGCAGCGTACGCGACCTGACCCGCTGGAACAGCGACATCACCAGCCCCAGCCAGATCGAGGTGGGCCAGCTGGTCCGCGTGCGGCCGCCGGGTGGTGCCTCAGGCAGTGCTTCGGCCGGCCAGGCCGTGACCGATA
>NZ_JFJW01000100.1:23479-36049 GCF_000611125.1 Cupriavidus sp. SK-4 | reverse complement strand
CTCGGCCTCCCGGCCGCCCGCCAGCAGCATCCGCCTGCAATGGCCGGCCGACGGGCGCGTCACCGCCGGCTTCTCGCCGCCGGCCAGCAAGGGCCTGAGCATCGCCGTGCCGGCCAACGGCACGGTGCGCGCCGCCGCCGCCGGGCGTGCCATCCACGTCGGCAACCTGCGCGGCTACGGCATGCTGGTGATCGTCAAGCACAGCGACGACTGGCTGACCGTCTACGGCAACCTGGACCAGCCGCTGGTCACGGAAGGCGCCCAGGTCTCGGCAGGGCAGGACGTGGGCCGCATGGGCGCGAGCCCGAGCGAGCTGCACTTCGAGGTGCGCGGCAACGGCAAGCCTGTGGATCCCGCAGCTTACCTGCCGTCGCGGGGCTGAACGGGGGCGGAAGCCCCCGGGAGCACGCTACTGCGCGTGCTCGATCACCAGTTGCACGCGGGTGACGCCGTTGAAGGTGTTGTTGTCGAGCCGGTAGGCCACCTGCGCGCTGGCACCGAGCGAGTCGGCGTGGTTGAACCAGATCGCGTCAAAGCGCTGGCCGCCGCGCCCCAGCTGCAGCTTCAGGTGCTTGCCCTTGAGCACGCTTTGGCGCAGCACGTCGAACTCGCCGCAGAAGGTCGGAGCCGGGAAGCCCTGGCCCCACACCTGCTGTTCCAGCAGTGTGACGAATTCCGGGCTGAAGCACTGGTCCTCGATATCGCCGTCGGTCTCGATCACGCGCGCCAGCTGGTCGTCGGTCAGCCATTCGCGGCCGACCGCCTCGAAGGCCTCCTGGAACTCGGCAAAGCGCTCGGCGCGCACGGTCAGCCCGGCCGCCATGGCGTGGCCGCCGAACTTGAGCAGCATGCCGGGATGGCGCTTGGACACCAGGTCCAGCGCATCGCGCAGGTGGAAGCCGGGGATCGAGCGGCCCGAGCCCTTGACGGTGGTCTCGTCGCCGGGGGCGAAGGTGATGGTGGGGCGGTGGAACTTGTCTTTCAGACGCGACGCCACGATGCCGATCACGCCCTGGTGCCAGGTGTCGTTGAACACGCTGACGGTAAAGCGCGCCGACGGGTCCGGGCCGGCCAGCGGCTGCTCCAGGATCTGCAGCGCCTCCTGCTGCATGCCGGCCTCGATGTCGCGCCGCTCGCGGTTCATGCCATCCAGTTCCTGGGCGATCTCCCAGGCGCGGTTGGCATCTTCGGTCAGCAGGCATTCAATGCCCAGCGACATGTCCGCCAGCCGGCCGGCCGCGTTCAGGCGCGGACCCAGCCCGAAGCCCAGGTCGAAGGTATTGGCGCGCGCCGCCTCGCGCCCGGCTGCGCGGAACAGCGCCGCCACGCCCGGCTGCATCCGTCCGGCGCGCATGCGGCGCAGGCCCTGCGCCACCAGGATGCGGTTGTTGGTGTCCAGCTTGACCACGTCGGCCACCGTGCCCAGCGCCACCAGGTCCAGCAGCGTCTGCAGCGGCGGCTGCGTGGCCTGGGTATAGACGCCGCGCTGGCGCAGTTCGGCGCGCAGCGCCAGCAGCACGTAGAACATCACGCCCACGCCCGCCAGGTTCTTGCTGGGGAATTCGCAGCCCGGCTGGTTCGGGTTGACGATCACCGCTGCCTGCGGCAACTCCGACCCCGGCAGGTGGTGGTCGGTCACCACCACGTCGATGCCCAGCGCGTTGGCCGCGGCCACCCCGTCGACGCTGGCGATGCCATTGTCGACCGTGACGATCACGTCCGGCTGCTGCCTGGCCGCCAGCGCCACGATCTCCGGGGTCAGGCCGTAGCCGTACTCGAAGCGGTTCGGCACGATGTATTCCACCCGCGCGCCCAGCATGCGCAGCCCGCGCACGCCCACCGCGCAGGCGGTGGCGCCGTCGCAGTCATAGTCGGCCACGATCAGCAGGCGCTTGCCAGCGGCGATGGCGTCGGCCAGGTAGGCCGCGGCGTGGCCGATGCCCTTCATGGCCGCGGGCGGCACCAGCTCGGGCAGGTCGGTGGCCAGCTCGGCGGCGTGGGCCACGCCGCGCGCGGCCAGGATGCGGGCCAGCGTGGGGTGCAGGCCGGCGGCGGCCAGCGAGCTGGCGTGTTCGGGGGAAAACTGGCGGATGGCGATCCGGGTCATGGGCGGGGCGGCAGGTGATGTTTCGGTAGGGGCGGCGCGTGTCAGGCGGTTTCAGGCAGCTTTATGCGGCATAGGCGAGGTCGGACAGCAGCGCGCGCCAGTCGCCGCGCTGGCCCACGCCGCGCCAGAACTTGCGCAGGTCGGCGCGGCGCACGGTGAACTCGGCAAAGTGGTTCTCGCCGCCCAGCACCAGCGTGATGGCGCCGACCCGGCCGGCCACCAGCGCTTCCAGTGCCGGCGCGAACCAGTCGGCATCCAGCGCATGCATGCGGTCCAGCCACAGGCCCCAGTCTTCGGCGATATGCGCTTCGGTGGCGCTGTCGAGCATGGCCAGCACCGTGCCCTCCACCCCGGAGGTGCCAGCCAGGCCGGACGGCACCGGCAGCACGCGGCTGCCGGCGGCCAGCGCCAGCCCGCTCAGGAAGGGATCATTGCTCAGCACCGTATCGGCCAGCCGCGGCACCGGCTGCAGCGTGCCGCCGCCGTACAGCCAGACCGAATTGACCGGCGCCTCGCCGGCGGCCTCGCGGGCCTGGTTGACGCGGTGGTCATACCAGGTCATCTGGATCTCGTTCTGCAGGCGGCGCCAGTCGCGGGCGCGTTCGCCGGCCTGCATCCAGATATCGATATTGCGGCCCGCCGCGCGCAGCGGCGTGGTCGCCTCCAGCGGGCCGAATACGGCTTCGGGCAGGTACCAGCGCTGCGGGCAGGGCGATTCCAGCGCGATGCCCGATTCCAGCAGCAGTGCGTCGATGGCGGCGCGCAGGGCCGTGGCTTCCTGCGGCCGGATGCCCAACTGGGCGGGCGGCATCAGCACCAGGTGATCGCGCGCGGCATGGATGTGCACCGGCTGCAGGCACGTCCAGGACTGGCCATCGGCGGTGGCGGGGACGGCGCCGCCACTGTCGGCCAGCCGCATATAGGGCGCCAGCGGCACCCGGACCGGGTCCAGCCCCGCCTTGCCGGCCAGCCAGCGCTCCTGCGGCAGGGTGCGCAGGAAGGGGTCGTCATGCCGCTCGCGCGGGCCGGGCTCGGCCCGGGTCAGCAACTTTCCGAGCGCCGGCAGCTCCAATTGCCGCAGCAGCGCGCCGGGAACGACATCGTCCCGGCCGTCGTCGCCGGCGCCCGGCGGGACGGAAAAGGGCACAATCAGGGTCAGGTGCGTCATCATGGTGGCGAGATTGTAAACTCCCGGCTGGCCGGCGCCAGTCTTGCCCAGTCCGGCGAGCGGCAGGCGGTGCACCCGACGGCCCGCAAGCGTGCCGCCGGCGCCCCTCCACCGGGTACCGGCGCTTTCCCGAAACAACAGGAATCCTCTTGAACTTTCCCTACGAGTGGCAGATCGGCTGGCGATATACCCGCGCAAGCAAGCGCGCCAGCCGCAACACCTTCATTTCGTTCATCTCGATGATCTCGATGTTCGGGATCGCCCTTGGCGTGGCCGCGCTGATCGTGGTGCTGTCGGTGATGAACGGCTTCCAGAAGGAAGTGCGCGACCGCATGCTGTCGGTGCTGGCGCATATCGAAGTGATCGGTCCGTCGGCGCTGCCGGACTGGCAGAAGACCGCGGCCGAGGCCTTGCAGAACAAGGAAGTGGTCGGCGCCGCGCCCTATGTCGCGGCCCAGGCCATGCTGACCCGCGACGACGCCGTGCGCGGCGTGCTGCTGCGCGGCGTGGAGCCGTCGCAGGAGCCCAAGGTATCCGACATCGGCAGCCAGTTCCGGGCCGGCAGCATGACGGCGCTGGAGCCGGGCGGCTTCGGCATTGCGCTGGGCAACGAACTGGCCAACGCCATGGGCGTGCAGGTCGGCGACAAGGTCACGCTGGTGGCGCCGCAGGGCACCATCACGCCGGCGGGCGTGCTGCCGCGGCTCAAGCAGTTCACCGTGGTGGGCGTGTTCTCGTCCGGGCATTTCGAGTTCGACAGCGCGCTGGCGCTGATCAACATGCATGACGCCGAGACCCTGTTCCGCCTGAGTGGCCCCACCGGCGTGCGCCTTAAGCTGCAGGACATGCAGCGCGCGCCGCAGGTGGCCAACGAGCTGGCCGGCACCATGTCGGGCGAGCTTTACCTGCGCGACTGGTCCAAGCAGAACCGCAACTGGTTTGCCGCGGTGCAGACCGAGAAGCGCATGATGTTCATCATCCTGACGCTGATCATCGCGGTGGCCGCGTTCAACCTGGTGTCGACGCTGGTGATGACCGTCACCGACAAGCAGGCCGATATCGCCATCCTGCGCACCATGGGCGCGCAGCCGGGCTCGATCATGAAGATCTTTATCGTGCAGGGCGTGGCCATCGGCTTTATCGGCACCATCCTGGGCGTGGCCGGCGGCACGCTGATCGCCACCAATATCGACGTGATCGTGCCTTTCATCGAGCGGCTGCTGCACGTGCAGTTCCTGCCGCGCGACATCTATTTCATCAGCGAACTGCCTTCGGATCCCCGCGTGAACGACATCGCCACCATCGGCATCATCTCTTTCGTGCTGGCCACGCTGGCCACGCTCTATCCCAGCTGGCGTGCCGCCCGCGTCAACCCGGCGGAGGCCCTGCGCTATGAGTGAAGCCGTGTTGCACGCCGATACCCCCACGCCCGCCGCGGACCAGCCGCGCACCGGCTCGCCGGTGCTGGTGGCCGAGGGCCTGACCAAGCGTTTCCGCCAGGGCGAACTCGACGTGGACGTGCTGCGCGGTGTCGACGTGCGCGTCAATGCGGGCGAGAAGGTTGCCATCGTCGGCGCCTCGGGCTCGGGCAAGAGCACGCTGCTGCATGTGCTGGGCGGGCTGGATGAGCCCGACTCCGGCCGCGTCGCGCTGCTTGGCAAGCCCTTCACCGCGCTGCGCGAGCGCGAGCGCAACGTGGTGCGCAACCGCCAGTTGGGCTTCGTCTACCAGTTCCACCACCTGCTGCCGGAATTCACCGCGCTGGACAACGTGGCGATGCCGATGCGCATCCGCGGCCTGACCCAGCATGACGCGCGCGGCGTGGCGCAGGCCATGCTGGAGCGCGTGGGCCTGGGCGGGCGCGCGAAGCACCGCCCGGGCGAGCTGTCCGGCGGCGAGCGCCAGCGCGTGGCGATCGCGCGCGCGCTGGTGGGGCAGCCGGCCTGCGTGCTGGCCGACGAACCCACCGGCAACCTCGACGACCACACCGCCGGCGGCGTCTATGACCTGATGCTGGAACTGTCGCGCACGCTCGGCACCAGCTTCATCATCGTCACCCACGACCTGGACCTGGCCGGACGCTGCGACCGCGTGCTGCGGCTGCGCGACGGGCACCTGCACCAGGAACGCTGACCCGGGCCGGCTCATGTGGATCGACACTCATTGCCACCTCGACGCCAGCGAGTTCGACGCTGACCGCCAGCAGGTGGCCGACGCGGCCGAGGCCGCCGGCGTGCGCGGCATCGTGGTGCCGGCGGTGGCAGTGTGGAACTTCGAGGCTGTGCGCGCGCTGGCGCGCCACGATGCGCGCTGCGTCTATGCGCTCGGCATCCATCCGCTGTGCTCGCCCGGCGCCGGCCAGGCCGACCTTGACACGCTGCGGCGCGAGGTGGCGGCCAGCATGGGCGACCCGCGCTTTGTCGGCATCGGCGAGATCGGGCTCGACTTCTTCGTCGCGGGGTTGGATGCGGAGCACCAGACCTGGCTCTACGCGGAGCAGCTGAAGATCGCGCGCGAATTTGACCTGCCGGTGCTGCTGCATGTGCGCAAGTCGCAGGACCAGGTTGGTGCGCAGTTGCGCAAGCTGGGCGTGAAGCGCGGCATTGCCCACGCCTTCAACGGCAGCAATGAACAGGCGCGGCGTTTTGTCGAGCAGGGCCTGAAGCTCGGCTTCGGCGGCAACGTCACCTTCAGCCGTGCGCGGCAGATCCGCCGGCTGGCGACGGAGCTGCCGCTGGAGGCGCTGGTGCTGGAAACCGATGCGCCCGACATGGCGCCGGCGTGGCTGTCTGACGATCAGTTCGGCGAACAGCACAAGGCGCGCAACACGCCGGCGGAGGTGGCGAGCGTGGCGCGTGTGATGGCTGAATTGCGCGGCATCGATGCGATGACGCTGGCGCAGGCGACATGGCGCAATGCCGTGGATGCGATGCCGCGGCTGGCAGCGTTTGCGGACACCATGGCGCCCCCGGTTTCCACCGGACACACAACTTCCAACTCTTCTTGACGGGCTGACAAGCTCGGCGCGCCCCCGCGCGGGTACAACTCCGGCTATGCAAGATCAGCCGGGGGAGGTGCCGTGCGTCGGTTCGTGGTGGCATTCGTCGCGGGATGCTGGATGCTGCAGCAGCAGTCAACGCTGTCGCAGCAGGATGGCTTGCGCCTGGGCGCCGTGGTGCTGGCGTTGGTCGCGCTCGGCATGGTCTTGTGGGGCAGGCGGCTGCATGTGGCGGCGCATGGCCTGGCGCTTGCCGGGCTGGCGTTCGGCGCCGCCTTCTGCTGGGCGGCCTGGCGGGCCGAACTGCGCATGCGCGACTGGCTGCCGGCCACGCTGGAGGCGCGCGACCTCGACGTGCGCGGCGTGGTGTCGGGGCTGCCGGCGGATGGCGCCACCGGGACGCGTTTTGCTTTCACTGTTGAGCAGGGTGAAGCGGGCCAGCCTCTGCCGCGCCGCGTGATCCTCAACTGGCGTGGTGCGCCGCCCGACCTGCGTCCCGGGCAGCGCCTCACGCTGACCCTACGCCTGCGGCGTCCGCGCGGGCTCGCCAATCCTTCTGGTTCTGACTACGCCTATTGGCTGCTGGCGCAGGGCTATGGCGCCACCGGCTATGTGCGCCACGCACAAGGGCCGCCGCAGGACGCGTCCGCGGAGCGGCTGGCATGGCGCATTGAGGCCGTGCGCGCCGCCGTGCGCGATCACCTGCGCGCGGCGCTGCCGGCCGACGCGCGCTTCGGTGCGGTGCTGATCGCGCTGGTCATTGGCGACCAGCGCGGCATCGACGCGGACGACTGGCAACTGTTCCGGCGCACCGGCGTTAGCCACCTGGTTGCGATCTCCGGGCTGCATATCACCATGATCGCCGGCATGGCGGCGTCGCTTGCCGGGCTGCTGTGGCGGCATTCGTTCGGACTCGGCCGCTGGCTGCGCCGGCCGTTGCCGCTGTGGCTGCCGGCCCGGCAGGCCGCGCTGGTGGCGGCCGTGGCCAGTGCGCTGGCTTACGGCCTGCTGGCCGGCATGCAGATCCCGGCGCTGCGCACCGTGGCCATGCTCTGCGTGGCGGCCATTGCGGTGTGGGGTGCGCGTGCGCCGCCCGCCTCGGTGGTGCTGGCCTGGGCGGCGCTGGTGGCATTGCTGCTCGATCCGTGGGCGGTGATGTTGCCCGGCTTCTGGCTGTCCTTCGGCGCGGTGGCGGTGATCTTCTTCGCGGCCCGGCCCGGCCGGGATGCTTCGACGGAAGGCCGTTGGCAACGCCTGCGGTCCGCGCTCGCCGCTGGGGCGCGCACGCAGTGGGCCGTGACCATCGGGCTGGTGCCGCTGACGTTGCTGCTGTTCGGCCAGGTGTCGGTGGTGTCGCCGTTGGCCAATGCGGTGGCGATCCAGGTCGTCAGCCTGCTGGTGACGCCGCTGGCATTGCTCGGCGCGGCCCTGCCGATGGCGTTGGCCGGGCCGGTGCTGGCGGTGGCCCACCTGGCTATGGTGGCGCTGTCCGCCGTGCTGGGCTGGCTTTCCGCGCTGCCATGGGCGATGTGGGAAGCGGCCAGCGCGGGGCCGTTGGCGCTGGTGCTGGCCGCGCTCGGTGTCGGGCTGCTGGTCGCGCCGGTCGCCACCGCGCGCGTGCGCCTGCACGGCGGGCTGCTGATGCTGCCGATGCTGCTGGCGCGCGGCCCACCGGTTGCGCACGGCGAGTTCCGCGCCGTGATGCTGGACGTGGGGCAGGGCACGGCGGTGCTGGTGCGGACGCGCGCGCATGCGCTGCTGGACGACGCCGGGCCGGCCTACGCATCGGGGTCCAGCGCCGGTGCGCAGGTGGTGGTGCCGTTGCTGCGGGGCGAAGGGATCGGCCGGCTCGACCACCTGATGGTCAGCCATGAAGACACCGACCATGCCGGCGGCGTGGCGGACGTCGCGGCGGCGGTGGCCGTGTCCGCGCGCAGCACCGGAGCGCCAGTCGGTCACGTTCTGCTTGGGCCGGCGGCAAATGACTGGCCGCCATGCGCGGCGGGCCAGCAATGGGAGTGGGACGGCGTGCGCTTTACCGTGCTGCATCCGCTCGCGGAGCAGGCGCAGCGGGCTGCCATTGCCAGCAATGCGCGCAGCTGCGTGCTGCGCGTGGATGCGGCGGCGCACAGCCTGCTGCTGACCGGCGATATCGGCGTAGCGCAGGAGCTTGCGTTGATCGACAGGTTGCCGGCCGAGGCGCTGCGTGCCGACGTGCTGGTGGTGGCCCACCACGGCAGCGGCACCTCGTCCGGCGCAGCCTGGCTGGAGGCGGTGCGCCCGTCGGCGCCGGTGTTCCAGCTGGGTTATGCCAACCGCTATCGCCACCCGAGCGGCGAGGTGTGGGAGCGCTACGGCCGCGCGGGCGTCCTGCGCTACCGGACCGATGAAACCGGCGCGGTAACCATGGACACTGCGCCCGCGGGCTTTGCATTGTCGATGTTCCGGCAGGCGCAGCCGCGCTACTGGCGGGCGCGACCGCCGGTAGCGCGTTAGCGTCAGCTGGCCTTGCGGCGGCGCGTGCGGGTGGCGGGCGGCGCGGGCGTGGCTGGCTCGGCCACGACGGGCCTGGCGCGGCTTCGTGCCGGCGGTACTGGCCGGGCCGGCTCGGCACCGGCAATGCGCCGTTCGCGCAGATGCGCCTTGGCGCGCTGCAGGCGGGGGGGGGGGGGGGGGGGGGGCGGGGGTGTCGGCGCGCGCCAGCGCCACGCCGGCGGCAAGGACGTCGCCCAGCACCAGGTGGCTGATGCGCGAGGTCATCGGCGTGTAGACCTCGCTGTCTTCCTCGACGTCGGAAAACACGCAGACGTCGGCCAGCCGCGCCAGCGGCGAGCCGCTGTGCGTGATCGCCAGCACGCTGGCGCCGCTGCTGCGCGCCAGCGTGGCGGCGGTCAGCATGTCCCAGGTGCGGCCGCTGTTGGAGACCAGCACGGCCACGTCGCCACGGGCGAGCAGCGCGGCCGACATGCTGAACACATGCGGGTCGGAATACGCAACCGTCGGCATGCCCAGGCGGAAGAACTTGTGCTGGATATCCAGCGCGACGATGCCGGAGTTGCCGCAGCCGTAGAACTCGATGCGCCGCGCGCCGGCGAGCAGCTGGATGCCATGCTCGATCTGGTCGGCGGAGAGCGCATTGCGCACGCTCATCAGCGTGGCAATGGTGCGGTCGAAGACCTTGCCGGCAATGTCCGCGGGGCGGTCATCGGCCGCAACGTCCTGGTGCACGAAGGGCGTGCCGCCGCCGACGTTCTGCGCGAACTGCAGCTTGAATTCGCGAAAGCCGTCGTAGCCCAGCGCTGCGCAGAAGCGCGCGATGGTGGGCTGCGACACGCCGGCGCGCTCAGCCAGTTCGGGCATCGACAGCCGGATCACGGCGGCGCCATGCTGGGCGACATAGTCGGCCAGGCGGCGTTCAGATGGGCGGAGCGTGTCGTAGACGGCTAGGATTCGGTCGCGCATGGCGGCGGGGAGGCAGTGTCGGGGGTTGCGGGTATGTAGAGATTCTACATCGGATGGCGCCGCATCTTGCCCGAAATGGTGCGTCGCCCGCCCTCGGGGTTTGCCCTGATTCCGGGAATTTCTGCGCAATTGTGATGCATGAGCGGGTCGACGGTGCGCTTGCGCTCGGTATAATGGCGGCGATCTGTAGAAAATCTACATGCGATGGCGCGGCATTGCCGCGCCGCCACCCAGCCCACAAGGAACGTCTCCGCCATGCCTTCTGCCGTCCATGCCGAGCTTCTTGCCGTCACCGAGCGCATCGTCGCGCGCAGCCGCGCCAGCCGCGCCGCCTACCTTGCCCGCTGCGAGCGCGCGCAGGCTGAACTGGGGCCGCTGCGCGGCATGTCCTGCGCCAACCTGGCGCACGGCTTTGCCGCATTGCCGGCCAACGACAAGCTGAAGCTGCGCGTCGACCATGCACCCAACCTGGGCATCGTCACCGCGTACAACGACATGCTGTCAGCGCACCAGCCGTACGAGCGCTACCCCGCCGTGATCCGCGAGGCCGCGCGCGCGGTGGGCGCGGTGGCGCAGGTGGCGGGCGGCGTGCCGGCGATGTGCGACGGCATCACCCAGGGCAACTCGGGCATGGAGCTGTCGCTGTTCTCGCGCGATGCGATTGCCATGGGCACCGCGGTGGCGCTGTCGCACAACACCTTTGATGCGGCGCTGATGCTGGGCGTGTGCGACAAGATCGTGCCGGGGCTGCTGATGGGCGCGCTGCAGTTCGGCCACCTGCCGATGGTGTTCGTGCCGGCGGGCCCGATGGCCAGCGGGCTGCCCAACAAGGAGAAGGCGCGCGTGCGCCAGCTCTACGCCACCGGCCAGGTCGGGCGCGACGCGCTGCTCGAAGCCGAATGCCAGGCCTACCACGGCGCCGGCACCTGCACCTTCTACGGCACCGCCAACAGCAACCAGTTCCTGATGGAAATCATGGGCCTGCACCTGCCGGGCGCGGCCTTCGTGCACCCGGACAGCGGCCTGCGCGATGCGCTGACCGCGGCGGCCGCGCAACGCGCGATCGCCCTGCGCGCGCGCGGCGACGAATACCTGCCGCTGGCGCGCATCGTTGACGAGCGCGCCATTGCCAACGCCATGGTCGGCCTGCTGGCGACCGGTGGCTCCACCAACCACACCATCCACCTGGTGGCGATGGCGCGCGCCGCCGGCATCGTCATCGACTGGAATGATTTCGACCTGCTGTCGCGCATCACGCCGCTGCTGGCGCGCGTCTACCCGAATGGCTCGGCCGATGTGAACCACTTCCATGCCGCGGGCGGCGCCGGCTTCGTCATCCGCGAACTGCTGCAGGCCGGCCTGCTGCACGAGGACGTGCAGACCGTGGCCGGCCCCGGGCTGGCCCGCTATGCGCAGGAGCCGGTGATGACCGACGGCGTGCTGCGCTGGCGCGACGGCGCGGCGCACAGCGGCGACGCGCAGGTGCTGGCGACGGCGGCGGAGCCGTTCTCGGCCGAGGGCGGGTTGCGGCTGATGCAGGGCAACCTGGGCCGCGGCGTGATCAAGGTCTCGGCGGTGGCGCCGGAGCACCGCGTGGTCGAAGCCCCGGTGCGGGTGTTCGATGCGCAGGAGGCGCTGCAGGCTGCCTTCGATGCGGGCGAGCTGACTGGCGACCTGGTCGCGGTGGTGCGTTTCCAGGGGCCGAATGCCAACGGCATGCCCGAGCTGCACCGCCTGACCCCGGTGCTGGGCGCGCTGCAGGACGCCGGCCACAAGGTGGCGCTGGTGACCGACGGCCGCATGTCCGGCGCCTCGGGCAAGGTGCCGGCGGTGATCCACGTCGGCCCCGAGGCGCTGGCCGGCGGCGCGCTGGCGCGCGTGCGCGATGGCGACCGCATCCGTGTCGATGCCGTCGCCGGCACGCTGCAGTGGCTGGGCGACGAAGGCGAATTCGCGGCGCGCGAGCTGGCCGCGGCGCCGGGCGACGATTTCGCGCAGTTCAGCCTGGGGCGCGGCCTGTTCGGCCTGTTCCGGCGCCACGCGCGCATCGCGGAAGAGGGCGGCAGCGCACTTGACCTGTCCGAGGCGGATGCCGAAGCCGGAGCAGGCGGGCGCCAACGTACCGAAGCGGCGCAATCCGTCGCACAATAGCCAGGCCTGAGGCCGATTTTCCCCTGAAGTTCCCTGCGGGGCGGCAGCGCCCCCGGGCGTCCTTGCGCCGCCGCAAGGATGTCCAGCTGGACCGACAAGGACAGACAAGGATGGCGACACCATCCGATACCAAGACCGACGGAGCAGACATGATCTATATCCTGATGGGCGTTTCCGGCAGCGGCAAGACCACGGTCGGCCAGTTGCTGGCGCAGCGCCTGGGCTGCGGCTTCCATGACGCCGATGCATTCCACAGCGACGCCAACAAGGCCAAGATGCACGCGGGCATCGCGCTGACCGACGAAGACCGCTGGCCCTGGCTGGCGGCCATGCGCGCCGCCATCGACGCGGCCCGGGCCGAAGGCCGCACCCATGTGTTCACCTGCTCGGCACTGCGCCAGGCCTACCGCGACCGGCTGACCCCGCCCGACGGTGGCGTGACCTTCGTCTTCATGAAGGGCGATGCATCGCTGATCGGCACGCGCCTGTCCGCGCGCACGGAACACTTCTTCAACCCCGACCTGCTGCAAAGCCAGTTCGATACGCTCGAAGAGCCCAGCGACGCGCTGGTGCTCGACATCCGCCAGTCCCCCGAGGCGCTGGTCGCCACCATCCTGCAGGCCACGGTGCCGCAGGGCGCCGGCGCGGCGCGCTGACCGGCTGATCGCGCCGACCGTTCCGGCC
>NZ_JFJW01000100.1:0-23439 GCF_000611125.1 Cupriavidus sp. SK-4 | reverse complement strand
GCGGCCGCCAGCCTCGCTGGCGGCCCTTTTTTTGCGTGCGCTGGCAGACATCTTGCTAGTTCACTTTCCGTGCCGGCCGGCACCCGCCAGCTTGCGGGTTTCGCCGGTACGGGTATGCTGAAAGGGCCAGTGACTCGACAGTATCGCCGTGGGCGCCCCGAACGGGCAGGCGCGGCGGGCTGGGGACAGGAAAGCCAGGGCAAAACCAGGGCAGCCGGTAGCGACCACGAAGTCGCAGTGAAGCGGTAGCACCGGAAGCCCGCGACATGGAGGAACGGCCATCATGGCGGGGCGGTATTTCGACGAGATGCTGGACTGGCGCACGGACGGGGCGCAATTGGTCATCCAGGCGGGGCAGGCAATGCCTGAAGGCGCGGTGCGCCCGCATTACCGGCATTTCGCTGACTGGCTGGCGCGGCAGTCTGAAAGCACGATGGGCAACAAGCGCGCCGAGGCCGACCTGATCTTCCGGCGCGTGGGCATTACCTTTGCCGTCTACGGCGACAAGGATGAAGCCAACAGCGGCACCGAACGCACCATTCCGTTCGACGTGATCCCGCGCATCTTCCCGGCCAGTGAATGGGCGCTGCTGGAAAAAGGCCTGCGCCAGCGCGTGGCTGCGCTCAACCGCTTTGTCCACGACATCTACCACGGCCAGGACATCATCCGCGCCGGCGTGATCCCGCCCGACCAGATCTACAACAATGCCCAGTACCGGCCCGAGATGCTCGGCGTCAACGTGCCGCACGACATCTATGCGCACGTGGCCGGCATCGACGTGGTGCGCGCCGGCGAGGGCGAGTTCTACGTGCTGGAAGACAACCTGCGCGTGCCCTCGGGCGTGTCGTACATGCTGGAAAACCGCAAGATGATGATGCGGTTGTTCCCGGACCTGTTCGCGCGCAACCGCGTGGCGCCGGTGGCCCACTATCCTGACCTGTTGCTCGACATGCTGCGCGGGGTGTCGCCGCAGGCCATTGCCGATCCCACCGTGGTGGTGCTGACGCCGGGCATGTACAACTCGGCGTACTTCGAGCATGCCTTCCTGGCGCAGCAGATGGGCGTGGAGCTGGTCGAAGGCAGCGATCTCTTCGTCGAGGACGACCACCTGTTCATGCGCACCACGCAGGGCCCGCAGCGCATCGACGTGATCTACCGCCGCGTCGACGACGATTTCCTCGACCCGCTGGTGTTCCGCCACGATTCCTCGCTGGGCGCGGCCGGCCTGCTGTCGGTCTACCGGGCCGGCAACGTGACCATCTGCAACGCCATTGGCACGGGCGTGGCCGACGACAAGTCGATCTATCCGTACGTGCCCGACTTGATCCGCTTCTACCTGGGCGAAGAGGCGATCCTCAGCAACGTGCCGACCTACATGTGCCGGCGACCGGACGACCTGCAGTACGTGCTGGACCATATGGAAGAACTGGTGGTCAAGGAGACCCACGGCGCCGGCGGCTACGGCATGCTGGTCGGCCCGGCCGCCACGCGGGCCGAGATCGATGCCTTCCGCGAAGTGGTGAAGGCGCGCCCGGAGCAGTACATCGCGCAGCCGACGCTGGCGCTGTCGACCTGCCCGACCTATGTGGAGTCGGGCATCGCGCCGCGCCATATCGACCTGCGCCCATTCGTGCTGTCGGGCAAGGAGGTGCGCATGGTGCCTGGCGGCCTGACCCGTGTGGCGCTGCGCGAGGGCTCGCTGGTGGTGAATTCCTCGCAAGGGGGCGGCACCAAGGACACCTGGGTGCTGGAACGATGAACGCGAACCCCTTGATGACCGCCGCAATCACCGCCATGGCGACCGCCGCCACGCCAGGAGAGCCCACATGCTGAGCCGCACCGCCGACCACCTGTTCTGGATGGCCCGCTACACCGAGCGCGCGGAGAACACCGCGCGCATGCTCGACGTCAACTACCAGACCTCGCTCCTGCCGCAATCGGCCGAAGTGGCCGAGCAGGGCTGGTGGGCCATGCTCGATATCTCCGAGCTGACCGACGTCTTCGACCACAAGTACGGACTGCTGTCGCGCGATGATGTGATCGACTTCATGGTGCGCGACATGACCAACGCCTCGTCCATCATGAGCTGCCTGCGCGCGGCGCGCGAGAACGCGCGCGCGGTGCGCGGCTCGCTGACCACCGAGGTTTGGGAAACCGTCAACACCACCTGGCTGGAGGTGCAGCGCATGATCGCCGACGGCGTGTTGAAGGAGGACCCGTCGGCGTTCTTCGAATGGGTCAAGTTCCGCTCGCACCTGGCGCGCGGGGTCCAGTTCGGCACCATGCTCAAGGACGATGCCTTCCACTTCATGCGGCTGGGCACGTTCCTGGAGCGCGCCGACAACACCGCGCGGATCCTCGACGTCAAGTTCCAGGCATCTGGCAGCGACGAGAGCGATGCCAACCGCGACCAGAACGATTTCTATCACTGGGCCGCGGTGCTGCGCTCGGTATCGGGCTTCGAGGTCTACCGCAAGGTCTACCGCGCGGTCATTACGCCGCAGCGTGTGGCCGAGCTGCTGATCCTGCGGCCCGACATGCCGCGCTCGCTGGTGTCGAGCATGGACGAGGTGGTGGCCATCCTGCACACGGTGCGCAACCAGCAATCGGCGGAAACCGAGCGCCAGGCTGGTAAACTCCACGCCGACCTGAAGTATGCGCGCATCGACGATATTTTCGCTGTCGGCCTGCACGCGTACCTGACCAGCTTCCTGGAGCGCATCGGCGATCTCGGCAATGGCATCAGCCGGGACTTCCTCGTGCCGCTGCTGGCTGCCTGAGATGGGCCGCCGGCAGCCTCCATGTGCCGCTGCCGCGCCCTGATACCGTGAAATACAAGATCCACCACCATACTGTTTACCGCTACGCCGAGCCGGTGCGCCGCAGCGTGCACGAAGTGCGGCTCGAGCCGCGTTCGGGCCCGCTGCAGACCGTGCACCGCTGGCAACTGGTCGCGCCTGGCAATCCGTCGGCGGCGCACGACGGCTTCGGCAACATCGTGCACAACTTCACGGTGGCCGGACCGACCAGCACCATCTCGATCGAAGCCAGCGGCGAGGTGGAAGTGCTGCCGCCGCATGGCGACCTCGACCGGGACGGCCACCATGCGTTCTGCGACGCCCCGCCCCCCGGCGAATCCCGGGTCTCGCCGCTGTACTTCCTCGGCAGCACGCCACTGACCTCGGCACCGCCGGAGATGCAGGCGTTTGCCGCACCGTTCCTGGCGGCCGGGCACGAGATTCCTGCGCTGCTGGCGCTGGCCCAGGGGATTGCCGAGCGGGTGCGCTACAAGCCCAACACCACCGACGTCGGCACCTCGGCGGCCGAGGCCTTCAGCCTGGGCAGCGGCGTGTGCCAGGACCAGGCGCAGGTGATGGTGGCGGCGTGCCGGGCGCTGGGTATCCCGGCACGCTATGTGAGCGGATACTTCTACGATCCGGCCGCGATCGAGATGGCCAGCCATGCCTGGGCCGACGTATGCCTGGACCCGGCGCGCGAGGTGTGGTGCAGCGTCGACATCACCCACGGCTGCCTGACCGACGAGCGTCATATACGCCTCGCGGTGGGGCGCGATTACGCGTCGGCTGCACCAGTCAGGGGCATCCTTGAAGGGGGGGGCGGCGAGACGCTTGAAGTCGATGTGAGCATTGCGCCGCTTTTTACCTGATTAGGTGCCTGATTCCAGACAGGGCGCGGTGCCGCGGCACCGGCGCTAGAATCCGGGGTATGCAGGCCATCGGCTGGCCACTTCCGGCTGCCGCAAAGCTCACCAAAACAAGACCATGACTTACTGTGTAGCCATGCGGCTGGATGCCGGCCTGGTATTCCTGTCCGATTCCCGCACCAATGCGGGGGTAGATGCCATCTCCACGTCGCGCAAGATGACGGTGTTCGAAGAACCCGGCGATCGCGTGATGGTGCTGATGACCGCCGGCAACCTGGCGATCAGCCAGTCGGTGCGCCAGATCCTGGCCGAGAACCATGACGAGAAGCGCTCGCTGTGGACCGCGCGCGACATGTTCGAGGCCGCTTCCATCGTCGGCGAGGCGGTGCGCCAGGTGCACAAGCGTGACGCGCATGCGCTGCGCGATGCCGGCATCGAATTCAATGTCAGCCTGATCTTCGGCGGCCAGGTGCGCGGCGAACGCGTGCGCCTGTTCAACATCTACGCCGCCGGCAACTTTGTCGAGGCCACGCCCGAGAACTGCTACTTCCAGATCGGCGAGGCCAAGTATGGCAAGCCCATCGTCGACCGCGTGGTGCACCCGTCGCTGCCGCTGGCCGAGGGGGCCAAATGCGCGCTGATCTCGATGGATTCGACGCTCAAGTCGAATATCTCGGTCGGCCTGCCGCTGGACCTGCTGGTCTATGAGGCCGATACGCTGTGCGTGACGCGCTTCGTCAACATCGACGAGCGCAACGCCTACTTCCGCATGATCCGCGACACCTGGGGGCAGCGCCTGCGCCAGGTCTTCGGCGAGATCCACAACCCCGAGTGGGATCCCGGCGCGCCCGCCGAATTCTCGCTGGCGCGTCCCGGCGAGGCCGACCGCTGGGGCCAGCCGGTGCGCGCCAAGCGCAATCCGTCGCGTACCCAGGACTGAGGGCCGGGCGAGGAAACAATCAATGCGCGAGATCATTCATTTTTCCCATGCCAACGGCTTTCCTGTGACCACCTACCGCAAGCTGTTTGGCGAACTGGACGGCGACTTCGAGTTCCGCGCCGTGGACCGCTACGGGCACAAGCCCGAATTCCCGGTGACGCGCGGCTGGCCGCACCTGGTGGAGGAGCTGCTCGGCGAGATCGACCGCCAGTACCGCGAGCCGGTGTGGCTGGTGGGCCATTCGCTGGGCGGCTTCCTGTCGCTGATGGCGGCGCTGCGGCGCCCGGAGCGCGTGCGCGGCGTGGTGATGCTGGATTCGCCGATCATTGCCGGCTGGCGCGCGTCGCTGCTGAAGACCGCGCAGATGTTCGGCATGGACGAAAAGCCCGGCCCGGCGGCGGTGACCAAAAACCGGCGCACCCACTGGCCGGACGCCGAGGCGGTCTGGGAACACTTCCGCGCCAAGCCCAACTTCGCGGTGTGGGACCAGGAAGTGCTGCGCGACTACGCCATCCACGGCACCGAGCCGACCGGCAAGCACAACGAGCGGCGGCTGCGCTTTGACCGCGAGGTCGAATACTGGATCTACCGCACGCTGCCGACCAGCCTGGGGCGCAAGGTGGCGCGCGGCGCGCCGGTGCCGGTCGGCTTTGTCGCCGGCACGCGTTCGCGCGAGGTGCGCCAGTGCGGGCTGGGTGCCACCCGCAAGCTGGTCGGCCCGAACCTGCGCTTTATCGAAGGCGGCCACCTGTACCCGATGGAGCGGCCGCAGGAGACAGCGCAGCTGGTGCGCGACCTGATCGGCGCGATGCGCCGCGAGGGGCGCTGAGGCGGGTGTGCGGCGCATGCGCCGCAACACACCGGGAAACCCTGTCGCAGCCCCGCCGAGGAGGGGTGCTGTCACAATTTCCGGGTCGGCGGGAATCGGGCTCTCATGTATAATCCCGATTTCCCCGGCAAGCTCGGTTTATGACCAAATTCGTCTTCGTCACCGGTGGCGTCGTCTCTTCTCTCGGCAAGGGCATCGCTGCTGCCTCGCTCGCGGCCATTCTTGAGTCGCGCGGCCTCAAAGTCACCCTCCTCAAGCTAGATCCCTACATCAACGTCGATCCCGGCACGATGAGCCCTTTCCAGCATGGTGAGGTGTTTGTCACGGAAGACGGTGCTGAAACCGACCTGGATCTCGGCCACTACGAGCGTTTCGTCTCGGCCAAGATGCGCAAGTCGAACAACTTCACCACCGGCCAGATCTACGAATCGGTGATCCGCAAGGAGCGCCGCGGCGAATACCTGGGCAAGACCGTGCAGGTGATCCCGCATATCACCAACGAGATCCAGGCTTTCGTCGAGAAGGGCGCCGCGGCGTCGCACGACGGCAAGGCCGACGTGGCGCTGGTGGAAATCGGCGGCACCGTGGGTGACATCGAATCGCTGCCGTTCCTGGAAGCCGCGCGCCAGATGAGCCTGCGCATGGGCCGCAACCACTGCGCCTTCGTGCACCTGACGCTGGTGCCGTTCATTGCCAGCGCCGGCGAGTTGAAGACCAAGCCGACCCAGCACTCGGTGCAGAAGCTGCGTGAAATCGGCATCTCGCCGACCGCGCTGCTGTGCCGCGCCGACCGCCCGATCCCGGACGACGAGCGCGCCAAGATCTCGCTGTTCGCCAATATCCCGCAAGACGCCGTGATCTCGGTGTGGGATGCGGACAGCATCTACAAGATCCCGCAGATGCTCAACGAGCAGGGCCTGGACCGCCTGATCTGCGAGGAGCTGCGCCTGGATCCCAAGCCGGCCGACCTGTCGATGTGGCAGAAGCTGGTCAATGCGCAGGAAAATCCCGAGCACGAAATCACCATCGGCATGGTCGGCAAGTACGTCGACCTGACCGAGTCGTACAAGTCGCTGATCGAGGCGCTGCGCCACGCCGGCATGCACACCGCCACGCGCGTCAACATCGAGTACATCGATTCCGAGGAACTGGAATCGGGCCACCTCGAAGTGCTGGCTCCGCTCGACGCCATCCTGGTGCCGGGCGGCTTCGGCAAGCGCGGCACGGAAGGCAAGATCCGCGCGATCCAGTACGCCCGCGAGAACAAGATCCCGTACCTGGGCATCTGCCTGGGCATGCAGCTGGCCGTGATCGAGTTTGCCCGCCACCTGGCCGGCATGACCGATGCCAACTCGACCGAGTTCAACGTGGAAACCGAGCACCCCGTGGTCGCGCTGATCACCGAGTGGGTGGACCGCGAAGGCAAGGTCGAGCAGCGCTCGGCCGATTCCGACCTGGGCGGCACCATGCGCCTGGGCGCCCAGCGCGTGCCGGTCAAGGAAGGCACCAAGGCCGCGACGATCTACGGCGCCGAGGTCAACGAACGCCACCGTCACCGCTACGAGGTCAACAACCACTACGTGCCGACGCTGGAAAAGGCCGGCATGGTGATCTCGGCGCGCACGCCGACCGAGAACCTGCCGGAAATGATGGAGCTGCCCGAGTCGATGCACCCCTGGTTCGTCGGCGTGCAGTTCCACCCGGAATTCACCTCGACGCCGCGCGACGGCCACCCGCTGTTCAAGGCCTACGTCGAAGCCGCGCTGGCCAGCCAGCAGCGCAAGGGCGCGTAAGCCCCGGCGGCAAGCAGGAGAGACAGTCATGAAACTCTGTGGATTCGAGGCCGGCCTCGACAAGCCGTTCTTCCTGATCGCGGGTCCGTGTGTGATCGAGTCGGAGCAGATGGCGCTGGATACGGCCGGCGAGCTCAAGGCGATCACCGCTGAACTGGGCATCCCGTTCATCTACAAGTCGTCGTTCGACAAGGCCAACCGGTCTTCGGGCAAGTCGTTCCGCGGCCTGGGGATGGAAAAGGGCCTGGAGATCCTGGCGACGGTCAAGCGCGAGATCGGCGTGCCGGTGCTGACCGACATCCACGAGATCGACGAGATCAAGCCCGTCGCCGCCGTGGTCGACGTGCTGCAGACACCGGCCTTCCTGTGCCGCCAGACCGATTTCATCCGTGCCTGCGCCCAGAGCGGCAAGCCGGTGAACATCAAGAAGGGCCAGTTCCTGGCGCCGCATGACATGAAGAACGTGATCGACAAGGCCCGCGACGCTGCGCGCGAAGCCGGCCTGCCCGACGACGTCTTCATGGCCTGCGAACGCGGTGTCTCGTTCGGCTACAACAACCTGGTGTCCGACATGCGCTCGCTGGCGATCATGCGCGAGACCGGTGCCCCGGTGGTGTTCGACGCCACCCACTCGGTGCAGCTGCCGGGCGGCCAGGGCACCAGCTCGGGCGGCCAGCGCGAGTTCGTGCCGGTGCTGTCGCGCGCCGCCGTCGCCACCGGCATCGCGGGCCTGTTCATGGAAACGCACCCGGACCCGAGCAAGGCCATGTCCGATGGCCCCAACGCGGTGCCGCTGTCGCGCATGAAGGAACTGCTGGCCGTGCTCAAGGACCTGGACACGCTGGTCAAGCGCGCCGGCTTCCTGGAAGACAACTTCGGCTGGCCGGCCTGCGCCTGAGCAGGCCCGGGTTTGTCACCACCGCAATGCCGGTGGTGACAAACCATATCGAAAGACAATACAAAAAATCGGGAGATTCTCCATGGCCGCGGGCTTTATCATCGCCTACGTCGACGTGACCGACCCCCAGCAGTACGAAGAGTACAAAGTGCTCTCGAGCAAGGCCATGCAGATCCATGGCGCCGAAGTGCTGGTGCGCGGCGGCAAGACCGAGCCGCTGGAGGGCGAGTGGGCGCCGACCCGCGTCGTGGTGCTGAAATTCCCCAGCTATGAAGCCGCCAAGTCGTTCCACGACGGCGAAGCCTATCGCGCCGCCCGCAAGGCGCGCGAGCACGCGGCAAAGATGAACATGATCGTGGTGGAAGGCGCTGCCTGAGGGTTGTCGGGCAGTTTGACATGCGCCTGACACGGGCACAGGTTGAAGTAATCAGCAGCAGCAAGAATCAACAGTCAGAGAGGAATTCATGAGTGCAATCGTAGATATCATCGGTCGCGAGGTTCTCGACTCGCGCGGCAACCCCACCGTCGAATGCGACGTGCTGCTGGAATCCGGCGTGATGGGCCGCGCAGCGGTGCCGTCGGGTGCGTCGACCGGCTCGCGCGAAGCCATCGAACTGCGTGACGGCGACAAGTCGCGTTACCTGGGCAAGGGCGTGCTGAAGGCCGTCGAGCACATCAACACCGAAATCTCCGAAGCCATCATGGGCCTGGACGCCTCCGAGCAGGCCTTCCTGGACCGCACCCTGATCGACCTCGACGGCACCGAGAACAAGGGCCGCCTGGGCGCCAACGCCATGCTGGCCGTGTCGATGGCCGTGGCCAAGGCTGCTGCTGAAGAAGCCGGCCTGCCGCTGTACCGCTACTTCGGCGGTTCGGGCGCGATGCAGCTGCCGGTGCCGATGATGAACATCGTCAACGGTGGCGCGCACGCCAACAACAGCCTGGACATCCAGGAATTCATGATCATGCCGGTGTCGCAGACCAGCTTCCGCGAAGCCCTGCGCTGCGGCGCCGAGATCTTCCACGCGCTGAAGAAGATCCTGGCCGACAAGGGCATGTCCACCGCGGTGGGCGACGAGGGCGGCTTCGCCCCCAACTTCTCGTCCAACGAGGAATGCCTGAACACCGTGGTGCAGGCCATCGAGAAGGCCGGCTACCGCGCCGGTGAAGACGTGCTGCTGGCGCTGGACTGCGCCGCCAGCGAGTTCTACCACGAAGGCGAAGGCGTGTACCAGCTGGAGGGCGAAGGCCTGAAGCTGACCTCGACCCAGTTCGCCGACTACCTGGCCAACCTGTGCGACAAGTTCCCGATCGTGTCGATCGAGGACGGCATGGCCGAAGGCGACTGGGACGGCTGGAAGACGCTGACCGAGAAGCTGGGCACGCGCGTGCAGCTGGTGGGCGACGACCTGTTCGTCACCAACACCAAGATCCTGAAGGAAGGCATCGAGAAGGGCATCGGCAACTCGATCCTGATCAAGATCAACCAGATCGGCACCCTGACCGAAACCTTCGCCGCGATCGAGATGGCCAAGCGCGCCGGCTACACCGCCGTGATCTCGCACCGCTCGGGCGAAACCGAAGACAGCACCATTGCCGACATCGCCGTGGGCACCAACGCCGGCCAGATCAAGACCGGCTCGCTGTCGCGCTCGGACCGCATGGCCAAGTACAACCAGCTGCTGCGCATCGAGGAAGACCTGGGCGATATCGCCAGCTACCCGGGCAAGGGCGCGTTCTACAACCTGCGCTGACACCTTGCCCCGCCGTTCCCGCTTGCGCGGGAGCGGCAGCAAGCGGATGGAACGGCGGCGGCCAGGGATTCCCTGGCCGCCGCCGTTTTTGTATCGAAATCTGCCTGGCAATTGCCTTCTAGGCTGAGTTCGCAGATCATTGTGCGGAATTTCCTGTCCGCCATCTTTCATGCGCCTGATCTCGCTGCTGTTGTTCGTGCTGCTGCTTGCCATCCAGTACCCACTCTGGCTGGGCAAGGGCGGCTGGCTGCGCGTGTGGGACCTGAACCGGCAACTGACCGAGCAGGGCACCCGCAACCAGACGCTCAAGCTGCGCAACGCCAAGCTGGAAGGCGAAGTCGCCGACCTGCAGGACGGCACCGGCGCGATCGAGGAGCGTGCCCGCTATGAGCTGGGCATGGTGAGGGAAGGCGAGGTCTTCGTGCAGTTTGTCGCGCCGGCGCCCAAGGTCAGCGCCACGCCGCCGTTGCCGCCGCCGGCGAATTCGGTCGCCGGAAGAGGCGGCCACTAAGAGGCGTCTTGCCTCTCGCTGTCGGTGGTCTTGGATCCAGCCCGCCGCCTGCCTGTCACCACCAGCCGTACGGATAACCGCCCCAGCCCCAGCCGGGCATGCCGACGCTGACGCCGCCGCCCCAGTGGCCGCCACCCCATCCCCCGTAATACAGGTTCCAGCTGGTGTTCGGATAGCCATAAGCCGCGCGCGCCGCCGCGGCCTGCTGGTCGAGCGCGATCGCGGCCGCCTGCTCGCGCAGAATCTCCTGGTTCAGCGTGTCGAGCTTCTGCTTGTCGTCGGCCGTCAGCGGCGCTGGCGGGATGGCGTTGGGCGCCAGCCGCGCCGTGGGCGGCGAGCCGTTGACGTCGCGCGGCAGCTCCGCGCAGCCGGCGGCCAGCAGCAGTGCGCCGGTCGCGGCGCAGGCGGCAAGGCTGCGCAGCGCGGCCGGCACGATGGCGGGAGATTCAGGCAGGGAGGGGGTGGCTCGGGCGGACATGGCTGTTCTCAGGCGCGCTTGCGGCAGCTGGATGCTGCCATCGTACAGCCGTTGGACCGGACGGCAAGGCGGTTGTTTCCGCCGTGCCGCCCCGCGCCTGCCGCTCAGTGGTGCTGGTGCGCGCCGGCACCGGCGCCGGTGGCGATATGGGTGGCCGAGAACAGCTGGGCGCAGTCGACCGGATCGAACTCATAGCGCAGGCCGCAGAAGTCGCAGTGGATCTCGACCTGGCCGCGCTCGGCGATGATGCCTTCGATCTCTTCCTGGCCCAGCGACTGCAGCATGCCCGCCACCTTGGGGCGCGAGCAGGAGCAATGGAAATGCGGCGTCAGCGGCTCAAACACGCGCAGGCCGGCGGCCTGCAGGTCTTCCCAGAACAGGCGGCGCAGCAGGGTGTCGGGGGTCTCGGCCAGCAGTTCGTCGGCCTTGAGCGTGGCGCCCAGCTGCACGGCGCGGTCCCAGGTGTCCAGGTCCTGCGCGCGGGCATGGCTGGCCAGCGGCGCGCCGGTCTCGCCGACTTCCGCGGTGCCGCCGTAGGCCGGCAGCTTCTGCAGCAGCATGCCGGCGGCGACGTGGTCGTCGGCCGCCAGCCACAGGCGCGTGTCGAGCTGCTCGGACGCCTGCATGTAGTGCTCCAGCACGGCGCTGATCGAGGCCAGCGGGCCATGCGCGTCGGCCAGCGGCACGATGCCCTGGTACGCCTGCTGGCCCGGCAGCTTGTCCTTCGGGTCCAGCGTGATGGCAAAGCGGCCGTGGCCGTGGGCGTTGACCATCTGCGCCAGCGTGGCGTCGTCGGCGATGTGCGCGTCCTCGGCCAGCTTGGCGGTGGCGCGCATCGACAGGTCGGACAGGCATTCCACCACCAGCATGCGCACCGGGCCGTCGCCGTGCAGCTGCATCACCAGCGCCCCGTTGAACTTCAGGTTGGCCGACAGCAGCGCCGCGGCGGCCATCATCTCGCCCAGCAGCCGGCGCACCGGTGCGGGGTAGCTGTGGCGGCCCAGCACTTCTTGCCAGGTAGCTTCCATGCGCACCAGCTCGCCGCGCACGGGAGCCGCGTCGAACAGGAATTTCTGCAGGGTGTCGGGGGTGGTGGTATCGGTCACAATAATCTGTCGATGATTCGGTAGGTGCCGCCGCGGTCGTCAGCCGATCCGCTTGAGCTGTTGCTTGTACATGGCCTGCCGGGTGGCGTAGGTCTCGGCGTTGCGATACAGGTTGGCGACGTCGGCGTCGGTCAGCTGGCGCACCACCTTGGCCGGCGCGCCCAGGATCAGCGAGCGGTCCGGAAAGACCTTGCCCTCGGTCACCACGGCACCGGCGCCGACCAGGCATTCCTTGCCGATCACGGCGCGGTTCAGCACCACGGCCTGGATCCCGATCAGCGAGCCTTCGCCCACGGTGCAGCCATGAAGCATGGCCTGGTGGCCGATCGAGACCTTGTCGCCCAGGGTCAGCGGGCAGCCCGGGTCGGTATGCAGCACCGAGCCCTCCTGGATGTTGGTGTCCTCGCCCACCACGATCGGTTCGTTGTCGCCGCGGATCACGACACCGGGCCAGGCGCTGGCGCGGGACTTGAGGGTCACGTTGCCGATGACGGTGGCTTCGGGGGCCACGTAGGCATCGCTGTCGATATTGGGCTTGACGTCGCCGAGCTGGTAAAGCGCCATGGGGTCTCCTGCACGAAAGGCTTTTGTTGAAGTGGGGGTTGCCGCCGGACTTTAAAGGGCCAGGGTGGGGTGCGGGCGCGCGGCGCCAAGGCGACTGCGCGGCTTGCCCGGCAGTCGGGCACCGGCCAGGCCCTACAATGGCGGCAGACCCGGATTTTACGCTCATGCCAGAAAAAACACCCACCGCCGCCTTGCCTGCACCGTCACTTTCGCCGCGTCACCAGGCGCTGGCGGTGCTGTGCATGACGGATCCCCGGGAAAAGTCCGTGGCGGCGCGGGCACTTTACCGCCAAGCGACGACATTGCCGGACGAGGCGCTTGCCGCCGGCGAGGCGATCCGGGCCGATGCCGGCCAGGCCATCCCCGGCCGCCCCGCGCGGCCGCCGCTGGTGGCGCCGCAGGATGTCGAGCGGCGCCGCTCGCTGCATACCCCGGCCGGGCGCGCGGCGATGATCCATGCGCTGTGCCATATCGAGTTCAATGCCATCAACCTGGCGCTGGACGCGGCCTGGCGCTTCGCCGGCATGCCGCCCGGCTACTACCGCGACTGGCTGCGCGTGGCCGATGAAGAGGCGTACCACTTCACGCTGCTGGCCGACCACCTTGGCACGCTGGGCGCGGCCTACGGCGACTTCCCTGCCCACAACAGCCTGTGGGAGATGACCGACAAGACCGCCGGCGACGTGCTCGCGCGCATGGCGCTGGTGCCGCGCACGCTGGAGGCGCGCGGGCTCGATGCTTCGCCGCCGGTGCGCGCCAGGCTGGCCGGCGCCGGCGCCCACGCCGCCGCGGCCATCATCGACATCATCCTGCGCGACGAGGTCGGGCACGTCGCCATCGGCAACCACTGGTACCGCTGGCTGTGCGCGCAGCGCGGCCTGGACCCCGTTGCCACCTACGCGCAGCTGGCCGGGCAGTACCGCGCGCCGAAGCTGCGCGGGCCGTTCAATCTCGATGCGCGGCGCGCTGCGGGCTTCGATGAAGATGAACTGGCCTGGCTGGAGGCATCGGCCGGTTAGGCCTGCCGTCCTGCACCTCAGCCGCGCGCGGGAAAGCCATGCCTGCGCGCCGACCAGACCACCAGCCAGGTTGCGGCGAGCAGGGCAGCCAGCACGGGCGGGAATGCGCCGATGCCGACGCCATCGAGCAGCATCCCGCCGATGACGCCGCCGCCGGCGATGGCAATGTTCCAGGCCGTGACCAGCATCGACTGGGCCACGTCCGCGGATTTGCCGGCGGTCTTCGCCAGCGCCGTCTGGAACAGCGTGGAAACGCCGCCGAAGCCCAGACCCCAGATCGCGGCCGCGGCATAGACCACGGCCGGGTGCCCGCCTCCGGCCCCAAGCGCCAGCACCGCAAGCCCGAACAGCAGCGTGCTGGCCAGCGTCAGCGCCCGCAGCCACTGGTCGATCAGGACGCCGGTGATCCAGATGCCGGCGAGCGAGGCCAGGCCGAACACGAACAGGACCAGGTCAAGCCGTGCCCCGGCGTCGCCGGCTCGCAGGAACGGCGCGATATAGGTGTAGAGGATGTTATGCGCCAGCACGAAGGCGAGCGTCACGAACAGCACCGGACGCACGCCCGGCACGGTGAACACGCGCGCGATCGGCAGCCGCTGGCCGGCGGGCTGGCCGGCAAAATCCGGCACGCTCGCCAGCACCCAGGCAATCAGTCCCAGCGTCAGCACGCTGATGATGCCGAAGCACGCGCGCCAGCCCATGAGGGCACCGAGGAAGGTCCCGGATGGCACGCCCAGCGACAAGGCGAGGGGGATGCCAACCATCGCGACAGCAATGGCACGACCCTTGAGGTGATCGGGAACCAGGCGCGCGGCATAGCCAGCCAGCAGCGCCCACAGCAGGCCGGCCGAGACCCCCGCAAGGAAGCGCGCCGCCATGGTCAGGACATAGTTGCCGGACCAGGCCGTCACGGCGTTGGCGATGGCAAAGCCCGCGATCGCAAGCAGCAGCAGCGGCCGTCGCCGCAGCCCTTGCGTGGCTGCCGTCAGCGGCATGGCGGCCACCAGTGAACCGAAGGCGTAGATGGTGACGAGCTGGCCGGCAAGCGGCTCGGAGATGGCAAGGCCCGCGCCGATCTGCGGCAGCAGCCCTGCCGGCAAGGCCTCGGTCAGGACGGTGATGAAGCCTGCGACGGCAAGCGCAAGCAGTGCCGGAAGCGGTAGCCGCGCTGGCTGCGCGTCCGGCTGTGCATCGTTCGCAAGCGTGTTGGTGGCTGTGGTCATGTTCGCGCCTGGATAAGGGGTGATGTGTTGCTTGGATGGTTATGCGGCCGCGGGGGCGGCACCGTAGACCGCGTCGCGCAGGTCGGTGACAAAGCGGCCGGACATGCCCTCGTACAGCGTGTTGGTGAACGCCACCACGCTCAGCCCCTGGCTGCGGTCGACGAACCAGGCGTGGCCGTAGGCCCCGCCCCAGCGCCAGGTGCCGGCAGCTTCCGGGGAGCCCGCCCGGCGCGGATCGCGCAGCACCGAGAAGCCCAGCCCGAAGCCGGTTCCCGGCGCATCGGGCAGGTCCAGGCCGCCAGTCTGGTCGCGCGCCATGTCCTCGACCAGGGCGAATGGCAGCAACGCGCCGCCGCCCTGGCGCAAGCTCTCCAGCAGGCGCAGGAAGTCTTGCGCCGTGCCCGCCATGCCCGCGCCGCCGGAGGGGAAGGCCCGCGCATTGAAGATGCGGGCGGGGCTGTAGGGAATGCCAACCGTGCCTTCGACCACCGGCACGGCCTCGCTTTCGCGCAGGCGGTGCGGGTGCGGGCTGTCATTCACGTACGGGGTCGGCACGCGGTGCGCATCGCGTGCCACGAAGCCGGTGTCGTCCATGCCTAGCGGGCCGGTCACCAGCTGGCGCACTGCTGTGTCCAGCGGCGTGCCATGGACGCGCTCGATCAGCGCGCCCAGCACGTCAGTCGCGAGCGAGTAGCCCCACGCGGTACCGGGCTTACCGGCGCGGGCATAGGGTCCGTCTTCGCCGGACTCGAAGAAGCGATAGCCCAGCCCCGCGGTATGGCTGAGCAGCTGCCGCGCCGTGATACGTGCCGGTCGGCCATCGGCCAGGCGCGGGCGGAATTCGGGCAGCCAACGGTCGATACCCTGGTCAAGGTCGAGCCGGCCTTGTGCCACCAGCACCAGTGCAGCCACGGAGACGATTGGCTTGCTTACCGAAGCCAGCCGGAAGACCGCATCCATGCGCATCGGCTGTCCGCTTTCCCGATCGGCCAGGCCTGCCGCCTGCTGGTGGATCAGTTCGCCGTCACGGCTGACCAGCACGACGGCGCCGACCAGTCGCCGTTGCTCCAGCGCCTGTCGGACCACGGCGTCGATGCGCGCATTCAGGGGCGCGGGGAATGCAGGGGAGACACCTGGGCGCGGTGCAAGCGTGGGGAGGGACACAGCGGAATCCTTGTTCAATGAACGACCCGCTCACGATAAGGCCCCAGCCATTAAAGAAAAAGTGGGCTACAGTTCCTTTTTCTCCGGAACTTTGTGTCCGCAATCGAGGGGCATCATGGACAGCCTCAGTGGCTTCGCAGTGTTTGTGCAGGTGGCCGAGACCCGCAGTTTTGTCGCGGCGGGGCGCTTGCTGGGAGTGTCGGCCTCTGCCGTCGGCAAGAGCGTGGCGCGCCTGGAAGAAAGGCTCGGCGTACGGCTGTTCCACCGCAGCACGCGCAGCGTGACGCTGACCGCCGAAGGCACGCTGTTCCTGGAGCGCAGCCGCCGCGTGCTCGCCGAGATCGAAGCCGCGGAGCTGGAGCTGGCCGAAGCCACCGCGGCGCCGCGCGGCCGCCTGCGCGTGAGCCTGCCGCTGGTCAGCTCACTGGTCTTGCCCGTGCTGGGCGATTTCATGCGCGCGTATCCGGACATCGAGCTGGATCTGGATTTCACCGACCAGCTGGTCGATGTCATCGAGGAGGGCTTCGATGCGGTGGTCCGCACCGGCGAGCCCGCCGACTCGCGCCTGTCGGCGCGCAGGCTGGGTGCGTTCCAGGCGATGCTGGTGGCATCGCCCGAGTACCTGGCGCAGCGTGGCACGCCGAAGCTGCCTGCCGACCTGGCCAGCCATGCCTGCCTGCATTACCGCTTTCCGCACACCGGCAAGCTCGAGGCCTGGCCGCTGCGGCGCGCGCCGGGCGAGCCCGAGCTGGCGCTGCCGACATCGATGATCTGCAACAACATCGAGACGCGCCTGTGTTTTGCGCTGCGCGGCCTGGGCATTGCCTGCCTGCCGGATTTCGCCATCCGCGAGCAGCTGGCCGATGGCAGCCTGTGCCAGGTACTGGCTGGCCATGTGGGGCCGGCCAAGGCCTTTCACGTGCTCTGGCCGGCGAGCAGGCATCCCTCGCCCAAGGTGCGGGCGTTGGTCGATTTTCTGTGCGCGCGGGTCTTTCCTGCCGACGAGGCGCCGGCAGGGCAGGCCCGACCTGCCTAGGCGCGCTTGCCCGCGCGCTCTTCCTCCAGCAAGCGCAGCACGCGCCGCTGGATCTTGCCGGTGGTGGTCATCGGCAGCTGGTCGATGAATTCGATCGCCTTCGGGTATTCATACGGCGCCAGCTGGCCGCGCACATGCGCCTGCAGCTCCGTGACCAGCGCCGCGTCGCCATCGAAGGAACGGGCCACCGACGGCGTCAGCACCACGAAGGCCTTGACCACGGCACCGCGCTCGGGGTCGGGCGAGGGCACCACGGCGCAGTTGGACACCGCCGGATGCTTGAGCAGGCAGTTCTCGATCTCGCTGGGCCCGATGCGGTAGCCCGAGGACTTGAACACATCGTCGGCACGCCCCTGGTACCACAGGTAGCCGTCGGCATCGACGCGCGCCAGGTCGCCGGTGCGGCACCAGCGCAGGCCGTCGCGCTCGGTGTACTTGCCCGCGGTGGCGGCCTCGTTCTTCCAGTAGCCGAGGAAGAACACCGGGTCCGGATGCCCGGCGCTGTCGGTGGCGCACACCGCGACCTCGCCGTCCTCGCCCGGCGCGCAGGGGCGGCCTTCGTCGTCGATCACCTGCACGCGGTGGCCCGGATAGGGGCGTCCCATCGAGCCCGGCCGTGCCGGCCAGCCCAGTTGCTCGTCGTCGTACTGCGCGGTGCAGTTGCCGACGATGTAGTTGATCTCGGTCTGGCCGAACATCTCGTTGACGATCACGCCCAGCGCGTCGCGGCACCAGCCGAACACGGTCTCGCCCACGGCCTCGCCGGCGCTCATCAGCGCACGCAGCCTGATGTCGTAGCGCTGCAGCGGCTCGGGGCAGGCCTTCATCATCTGCTTGAGCGCGGTCGGGAACAGGAAGGTGTTGGTGACGGCGTAGCGCTCCAGCAGCTCGAAGGCGCGCTCGGCGGAGAATCGGCCCTGGTAGCCGACGATGGGCTTGCCGAAATACAGCGCCGGCATCAGCGCATCCCACAGGCCGCCGGTCCAGGCCCAGTCGGCCGGGCTCCAGAACACGTCGTCGTCCTGCGGATACCAGTTCTGCGAGCAGACAAAGCCGGTCAGGTTGCCGATCAGCGCGCGGTGCGGGATCAGCGCGCCCTTGGGCGGGCCGGTGGTGCCGCTGGTGTAGATCAGCACCGCGGCCTCGTCGGCCTTGGTCTGCTCGGCGACAAAAGCCGGCAGCTGCGCGGCCAGCAGCACGTCCCAGTCGTAGTCGCCGCGGCCATGCGCGCCGCCGGCGGCAATCACGGTGGCCAGCGTCGGGCATTCCGGGCGCGCGGCCAGCACATTGTCGATGGAAGTCTCGTCGGCGATTGCCACGCTGGCTTCGCTGTGCGCGATGCGGTAGGCCAGTGCCTCGGGCCCGAACAGCATCGACAGCGGCATGGCGATGGCGCCGAGCTGGTAGATCGCCATATGCGCGATCACGGTCTCGATCCGCTGCGGCATCACGATCGCCACGCGGTCGCCGCGCGCCACGCCCAGTGCGCGCAGCGCCGCCGACAGGCGGTTGGCTTCGGCCTGGATATAGGCAAAGGTATGTGCGTTGCGGCGGCCGTCCTCGTGCTCGGTATAGACCGCGATGCGGTCCATCGTGGCCGGGTCGCGCGCCCAGCGCCCGCAACAGGCCTCGGCGATATTGAAATGCGGGGGGATTTCCCAGCGGAAGGATTCATACAGGGCGCGGTAGTCGTCGCGCCGGCGTGCCGGCAAGGCAGCTGCGGCCATCCAGGTCTCCGGTAGGTTCGGATCGCGGCAATGGCGGCCCCCGAGATGGCGGTGGCCGCTATAATGCCCTCAAGCGAACGATCGTTCTATTTTGTGTGGGCTTCCCTCGCCAGCCCCCGTGGCGCCGCGCCCGGCGGCAGGACGACCCACGCACCAGGGTGGAGACAATGAGAATCAAGGAAACCTCGCGGTCTGAATTTATCACGTTGCGCGGGCTGCGCTACCACGTGCGCCACTGGGGCAAGCCCGGCGCGCGCAAGCTGTTCATGCTGCATGGCTGGATGGATGTGGCCGCGTCGTTCCAGTTCTTGGTCGACCACCTGCGCGGCGACTGGCATGTGATTGCGCCGGACTGGCGCGGGTTTGGCGAGACCGACTGGCCCACGCGCTACCCGGGCACGCAGTCGTACTGGTTCGCCGACTATATCGCCGACCTGGAGGCCTTGCTCGACCATTACGAGCCCGACGGCCAGGTCGACCTGGTCGGCCACAGCATGGGCGCCAACGTGATCTGCCTGTATGCCGGCATCCGCCCGCAGCGCGTGCGCCGCGTGGTGGACCTGGAGGGCTTCGGCATGACGGCGACGCGGCCGGTGCATGCGCCGAAGCGCTATGCGCGGTGGCTCGACGAACTGCGCGCCGGCTCGGCGCTGAAGACGTATGACAGCGTGGACGGCGTTGCCGCCCGGCTGCAGAAGACCAACCCGCGCCTGCCCGACGACCGCGCCGCCTTCCTGGCGGCGCACTGGTCGCGCCGAAATGCGGACGGCCGCTGGGAGATCCTGGGAGACCCGGCGCACAAGCTGGTCAACCCGATGCTGTACCGGCTCGATGAGGTGATGGCGATCTGGGAGCAGGTCAGCGCGCCGGTGCTGCACGTAGAGGCGCGCGATTCGGAGACGCTGCGCAATATCGCCCACAAGCAGGCCATCGACGAATTCAAGGAGCGCTTCCGCGCCTTCCGTGACTTCCGTGAAGCGGTGGTCGATGACGCCGGCCACATGCTGCATCACGACCAGCCCGCCGCGGTGGCGGAGCTGGTGGAGTCGTTCTGCAGCGCGGTGTGAACGCTGGCGCCGCCGCTCAGGCGTGCGTAAGCTTTTCCTTCAGCGCGGCGTTGTTGCTGGTGTGCACGTGCACCAGCGCCTTTTCCGGGAAGGCGTAGTGGTAGGCGCGGCGCAGCGCCAGCGCGGCCTCGTGGAAGCCTGACAGGATCAGCTTCTGCTTGTTGGTGTAGTAGGCGATATCGCCCGCGGCAAAGATGCCGCGGCGCGAGCTTTCATAAGTGGTGGTGTCGACCAGGATGCGGCCGGCGCGCATGTCCATGTCCCACTGCGCGATCGGGCCCGGCTCGGACACCAGGCCGTATAGCGCCACCAGTTCATCGGCGGGCAGCACGGTGCTGCCGTCGCGGGTGCGCACCTCGACCTCGGTCAGCGGGCCGTCCTGACCTTCGGTGCGCAGGGCGCCGAGCATGCCGACCACGAAATCCATCTCGCCGGCCGCCACCGCCTCGCGCATTTCCGCGACGGTGCCGTCAGCCGCGCGGAAGCCTTCGCGCCGGTGCACCAGCGTCACGCGCGCCGCCACCTTGCGCAGCGCCAGCGCCCAGTCCAGCGCCGAGTCGCCGCCGCCGGCCACCACCACGCGCTTGCCGGCAAAGCGCGACACATCGCGCACGGCGTAGTGCACGTGGCGGCCTTCCAGCGCCGGTGCTTCCGGCAGCGCTACGCGCTGCGGCGCGAATGCGCCCGCGCCGGAGCAGACCAGCACCGCGGCGACATCGAAGCGCTTGCCGCCGTCGGTGGTGACCAGCAGGCGCTCATGGGCGGCATGCCCGTCAGGTGCCGGCTGCCGCGGGATTTCGGACAAGCTTTCCGCGCGCTGGCCGAAGTGCATCGGGAAGTCGAACGGCGCGCATTGCTCCAGCAGCCGGTCGACCAGGTCCTGCGCCAGGCAGCCCGGCACGGCGGGGATGTCGTAGATCGGTTTTTCGGGATAGAGCTCGGTGCACTGGCCGCCGGCGCGGTCGAGCACATCGATCAGCTCGCATCTGAGGCCGAGCACGCCGGCCTGGAACGCGGCAAAGAGCCCGACCGGGCCGGCGCCCACGATCAGGACATCGGTGGTGGTGACGGGGGCTGGTGCGAGGGGGGTAGCGGTGGGCATTGGGCGTGGCGGGCACGCCAGGTGCCCGCAAAAAGGACGGTGCAAGGCCCGACTATACCCCGCACATCGCCCGTTTCCGCCGACGCCAGCGTTGCCGGCAGGGCTTTCCAGGGTGCGCCGGCGTCACGCATGCAGGGGGCGACGGGAGTAGAATGGCCCCATGCAAAACGCCCACGCCATCAATGCCGACCTGCATTGCCATTCCACCGTGTCCGACGGCACGCTGGCGCCGCGCGCCATCGCCGAAATCGCCCGCGACGCGGGTGTCGCGTTCTGGGCCCTGACCGACCACGACGAACTGGGCGGGCAGGCCGAGGCGCGTGCCGCGGCCGAGGAATTCGGCATGCGCTACGTGCCGGGCGTGGAGATCTCGGTGACCTGGGCCGGGCAGACCGTGCATATCGTCGGCCTGCAGATCGACCCGCACTGCCCGGAACTGATCGACGGCCTGACCGATACCCGCTCGGGGCGCGCGCGCCGCGCGCGCGATATCGCCGACGCGCTGGCAAAAGTGGGCATCACAGGTGCTTATGAAGGGGCGCTGCAGCACGTGGGCAACCCGGACCTGATCTCGCGCACGCACTTTGCGCGCTGGCTGGTCGACCAGGGCCGTTGCGCCACCGTGGGCGAGGTCTTCAGCGAGTACCTGTCGGAAGGCCGCCCCGGCTATGTCGGCCACCGCTGGGCCAGCCTGGCCGACGCAGTCGGCTGGATCCGCGCCGCCGGCGGCATCGCCGTGATGGCGCACCCGGGCCGCTACAATTACACCGATACCCAGCACGACGCGCTGTTCGATGAATTCACCGCCCTGGGCGGTGGCGCCGTCGAGGTTGTGACCGGCAGCCACACGCCCGACCAGTACCGCCGCTATGCCGGGGTGGCCCGCCACTACGGGCTGCTGGCCTCGCGCGGCACGGACTTCCACGGCCCCGGCGAAGGGCGCGTTGAGCTGGGCAAGCTGCCGCCGCTGCCGCCGACGGTGACGCCGGTCTGGCACGACTGGTAGGCGCAAGCCCGGCCTGGCCGGGGTACCCCCAGATTCCGCTCCGATCTGTCTGAATCCGCCACCCTGGTCCATGTCACAGTACTTCGAGATCCATCCGCTCAATCCGCAGTCGCGCCTGGTCAAGCAGGCCGCCCAGATCCTGCAGAAGGGCGGCCTGATTGCGCTGCCGACCGATTCCAGCTATGCGCTGGCCTGCCGGCTCGATGACAAGGGCGCCGTCGAGCGCCTGCGCCGGCTGCGTGGCATCGATGACCGCCACCACCTGACGCTGATGTGCCGCGACCTGTCCGAGCTCGGCAACTTTGCCCGCGTCGACAACCGGCAGTACCGCTGGCTCAAGGGCGCCACGCCGGGCCCGTACGTGTTCATCCTGGAGGCGACCAAGGAGGTGCCGCGGCGGCTGTCGCACCCGGCGCGCAAGACCATCGGCGTGCGCGTGCCTGAACACGCGATTCCGCTGGCGCTGCTGGGCGAGACCGGCGAGCCGCTGATCTCGGCCACGCTGCAGATGCCGGGCGACGAAGAACCGCTCAACGACCCGGCGGAAATCCGCGCGCGGCTGGAGAAGCAGCTTGACCTGGTGGTGTGCGGCGGCCCGGCGCCGGCGCAGCCGACCACGGTGATCGACCTGACCAGCGGCGAGCCCGAGCTGATCCGCGCGGGCCGCGGCGACGTCGAGCGCTTCGGGCTCTGAGGTCCCCAGGCGCTGCCACCCCGCCTGGCGGGTGCACGAGCGTGCGCCTGGGCGGCGCCGGGCCGTTACAATAGGGACCATGGATTCCTCCCTTATCCAGACCTTCGCGGTCTATGCCCTGCCGGTGCTGTTCGCCATCACTCTGCATGAGGCCTCGCACGGCTACGTGGCCAAGCTTTTCGGCGACGACACGGCCTATGCGCTCGGGCGCGTCAGCCTGAACCCGATCCGCCATATCGATCCGATCGGCACCATCGCGGTGCCGCTGCTGCTCTACATCATGACCAGCGGCCAGTTCGTGTTCGGCTATGCCAAGCCGGTGCCGGTCGCGTTCGAGCGCCTGCGCAACCCGCGCTGGCACGGCATGTGGGTGGCGCTGGCCGGGCCGGCCAGCAATGTGGTGCAGGCCTTCGTCTGGGTGCTGCTGGCCATCGGCCTGACCTGGGGCGGCGTGCGCGAGCCGTTTTTTGGCGAGATGGCGCTGGCGGGCGTGCGCGTCAACCTGGTGGTGGCGGCCTTCAACCTGTTCCCGGTGCCGCCGCTGGACGGCGGCCGCGTGCTGACCGCGCTGCTGCCGCAGGGCATTGCCCGCGCGGTGTCGCGCATCGAGCCATACGGCATCTTCGTGGTGCTGGCGCTGGTGGCCGCGGGCGTGATCACCACGGTCTGGATGACGCCGGTGGTCAATGTGCTGATGTCGCTGATCGAACTGCTGCTGCGCCCGATCGTGATGCTGCTGCAGTGACGTGCCGGGGAACGCCATGACACTTGCACACGCCGGACTCTCGGCCCCGTCCCCATGGGTTGCCCGCTGGGCCCACCTGCTGCGCCCCGGCGCGCGGGTGCTGGACCTGGCCTGCGGCA
>NZ_JFJW01000099.1:14764-17387 GCF_000611125.1 Cupriavidus sp. SK-4 | reverse complement strand
GCGGCTGACCGGCCTGGGCAGGGCCGCGCCAGCGGACCCTGCCGGCGATGTCACCAAGCGCGCGAGCCTTAGGGTTCGCGCGCTTTTTCTTTGCCTGTTCGCCTTGTGCGTGCACTCGGAAGAATCTGACCTCGCCCGCAAACGCCCGTAGAATGCCGCTTCCCTGTTTGCCGGGCTTGGCACCATCCTTGCCTGCTTCCGGCCGGCGGAGCGCGGCCGCGATTTGCGGTGGCGCCACGGACAGGTTTGCCCAGCCCGACCGGCTGCCGCGCGAGTGACCGATAAGGCTGTCAGTTCATCAGAATCGGCCCTGAATCGGACGTAATTTCACAAAAAATTGCGTACTTGTGCACGGCTTGCTAAATTTGCGCAAAAAAATTGCCAATAAACATATTGCGGAGCAACAATATCGTGAGCAAGGTGGAGTTGGACAAGATCGACCGGAAGATCCTGGAAGTGCTGCAGACCAACGGCCGGTTGACCAACCTGGAAGTGGCCGAGCGCGTCAACCTGTCGCCCAGCCCCTGCCTGCGCCGCATCCGGCGGCTGGAGGAGATCGGCGTGATCCGGCAGTACGCGGCGCTGCTGGAGCCCAACAAGATCGGACTTGGCCTGCTGGCCTATATCAATGTCCGGCTGGAAAAGCATGGCGGCGCGCCCAAGGGCAAGGCACCGCTGGACCTGTTCCGCGCCTCGATCGCGGTCTGGCCGGAGGTGGCCGCGTGCCACGCCATGACCGGCGAGATGGACCTGCTGCTCAAGGTCTACGTGGAAGACATGGAACACTTCGCGCGCTTCATGCAGGAGCAGTTGCTGGCGCACCCGTCGGTGATCGACGTGCGCTCCAGCTTTGCGCTGGAAAGCATCAAGGACACCACGGCGCTGCCGGTGGGCGGTGCGGCCTGATGCGGCAAACCTGAGGCCGCAAACAAAAACGGCGCATCGTGGCGATGCGCCGTTGGCGTGGGACCCGCATTAAGCGGGCCCGGCGGAGTTCAGCGGACTCAGGCAGTGTGCTTCTGCGGCACCATGGTGCGCCAGAAGCGCAGCCCGAAGCGGCGCGCGTCGCGCAGGTTGCGGCGCACCGCGTAGTCCAGGTCGGCGAGCTGCTCGTCCAGCGCTTCGGTCAGGCGGCTGGCGGTGTCGGCCGGCGGCAGTTCCAGGTAGGCATCGGCCTCGCCGTAGGCGTACTGGACCTTCATGCCGGCCTTCTTGGCAATGTGCATCATCGCCGCGTTGCGCGACAGGCAGTGCATGTACAGCGTGCGCACATTGGTATTGCGGCCGTGGATGGCGGCACGCTCGAACAGCGCGCTGCCGATGCCGCGCCCGCGGGCGCTGCCCGACACCGACACGCCGAACTCCGCCACGCGGCCCTGGGCGTTGTCGCGCAGGTTGGCGAAGTGGCCCACGCCGATCAGTTCGAGCTTGTCGTCGTAGACGCCGAACACGCTGTCATGGTCGAAGTCGATGCTGTCGACATAGGCTTCGATCACGTGGTCGCCCACGGACTGGCCAAAACGGAGCAGGCGATCCTCCTCGCCCAGGGCGAGGAAATGCTTCAGCAGGCGCGAGCGGTGGTGGGCCGCCAGCTCGCGCACCAGTACGGTGGCGCGGTGGGTGGCCTGTGCGGCTTCGGCTGCCTTGCGCAGATCTTCGTCGGTCAGTGCGCCGACGGCCTTGCTCAGTTCGAGCGGGTTCACGATTATTTCCTTCCTGGTTCAGTCACAGATAAAAATAGCACTGCATTGGTGTTCCGCCAGGCACTTTTCCCTGGCTCGGTGCAAGACTCGGGGGAAACACCATCTTGATGCGGCGCCAAAAGTATTGTAGTGGAATTGTCAGTTCGGCGTAAGCTTCCTGCGCCGCAGCAGGCCGCCGTCTTGCCACAGCATCAATAAAAATCGAATAAAATCAACAGCTTGAAAAAATGTGATGAATTGTTGCCTGGCACTGAATGTGGATTTGGTGCAACGCCACAATTCCGCGTTCTCCCGCAGGTCCGTCTGACTTCCTTGCCCAGCCGATCGCCCTTGATGACCGAGCCCCCAATCGTTGTGATCTACGCGCACCCCACGCCCAGCCGTTCGCGCGTCAACCGGCCGCTGGCCGATGCATTGGCCGCGCTGCCGCAGGTACAGGTACGCGATCTCTACCGCAGCTATGTCGACTATGACATCGATGTCGTCGCCGAGCAGCGCGTGCTGTCGGTCTCGGACACCATCGTGCTGCAGTTCCCGGTGCGCTGGTACAGCGTGCCGGCGCTGCTCAAGCTGTGGCTCGATGAGGTGCTGGAGCCAGGCTGGGCCTATGGCCCCGGCGGCACCGCGCTGCGCGGCAAGTCCTTGCTGGCGGTGGTGAGCACCGGCGGCACGGCCGATGCCTACGGGCCGGACGGCACCCATGGCCACCCGATCGGGGACTTCCTGCTGCCGCTGGAACAGAGCGCCTTGCTGTGCGGCATGAGCTGGCTGCCGCCGGTGGTGCTGCACGACGCCAACAATGCCGACGCCCAGGCATTGGCCGAGCATATCGCCCACGTCTGCGGGCGGCTGGGCACCGGCGCCGCGCCGGCGGGGGGGCAGGCATGAACCAGCACGATTTCCTGATTGCGCTGCTGGTG
>NZ_JFJW01000099.1:5844-14754 GCF_000611125.1 Cupriavidus sp. SK-4 | reverse complement strand
GTTCCGGGTGGCGGCGGTGGTGGCGGTGCCGCTGGCGCGGCGCGGCGGCCTGGGCGCGGTGCTGGGCTATCTGCTGGCTGGGGCGGCAATCGGGCCGTTTGCGTTGCGCCTGGTGACCAATGTCGAATCGATCCTGCATTTCTCCGAGTTCGGCGTGGTGCTGATGATGTTTGTCATCGGCCTGGAGCTGGAGCCGCGCAAGCTGTGGGCGCTGCGGCGGAGCATCTTTGGCTACGGCGGCGCGCAGCTGGCCGCCTGCGCGCTGGTGATCGGCGCGGTGGCGGCGCTGGCGGGCGCGCCGTGGCAGGTGGCGCTGGTGGCGGGCCTGGGACTGGCGTTGTCGTCCACCGCGATCGCGCTGGCGACGCTGACCGAGCGCAACCTCTTCGGCACGCCGGCGGGGGCGGCGAGCTTCGGCATCCTGCTGTTCCAGGACATCGCCGCGATCCCGATGATCGCGCTGTTGCCGTTGCTGGCCACGCAGGGCGCCGCAGGCGCGGGTCCGGGCGCGGCCGGCTGGCTGGCGGCAGGCAAGGCGGTGGCGGTGATCGGTGCGGTGGTGGTCGGCGGCCGCTACCTGGTGCGCCCGGCGCTGCGCTTTATCGCCCGCACCGACATGCGCGAGATGTTCACCGCGTTTGCGCTGCTGCTGGTGGTGGGCATTGCGTTGATGATGGACGCGGTGGGCTTGTCGATGGCGCTGGGCACCTTCGTGGCCGGCGTGCTGCTGGCTGATTCCGAGTACCGCCACGCGCTCGAGGCCGACCTGGAGCCGTTCAAGGGCCTGCTGCTGGGCCTGTTCTTCATGGCCGTCGGCATGTCGATCGACTTTGCCGTGCTGGCACACTCGCCCTGGCTGGTGCTGGGTCTGGTGGCCGCCTTCGTGGTTGCCAAGACCGCGGTGCTGGCGCTGCTGGCGCGTTATTTCGGCATCGCCCGCGGGCAGCGGCTGCTGTTTGCGCTGCTGATCTCGCAGGGCGGTGAGTTCGCGTTCGTGGTGTTCGGCGTGGCCGGCACCGCCGGCCTGCTGCCGCGCGAGACCGAAGCCCTGCTGGTGCTGGTGGTGGCGCTGTCGATGGTGGCCACGCCCTTGCTGCTGCTGGCCTATGACCGGCTGGTGGCGCCGCGCCTGGGCAGCGGCAAGGCCCGCCCGGACGAGGCCATCACGCCGCAGCACAATCCGGTGCTGATCGCCGGCTTCGGGCGCTTCGGCCAGATCGTCGGCCGCCTGCTGTACACCCAGGGCGTGGGCGTGACAGTGCTGGACCACGACCCCGACCAGATCGAGTTCCTGCGCCAGTACGGCTTCAAGGTCTTCTATGGCGACGCCACCCGGCTGGACCTGCTGGAGGCCGCTGGCATTGCCGACGCGCGCATCCTGGTGGTCGCCATCGACGGCATGGACGAAGGCCTGGAACTGATCGACCGCGTGCGCCAGCGCTTTCCCGAACTGCAGATCTACGCCCGGGCGCGCCATGTGTCGCATGTCTACCAGCTCAAGGACCGCGGCGTGCACCTGTTCGAGCGCGAGATGTTCGAGGGCTCGCTGATGCTGGGCCGCCGCGTGCTGGAGGGGCTGGGCTTCGATCCGGCCGAGGCCCGCAACGTGGCACTGCGTTTCCGGCGCCACAACATCCAGGCGATCGACCGCTTCTATCCGCACTACACCGACCAGAAGAAGCTGGTCTCGCTGGCGCGCCAGGCGCGCGACGAACTGGAAGAGATGTTCCGCCAGGACCGCGAGCAGCGGCGCCAGCGCGAAGAGGCCGAGTGGATGTGAGCGGCGGGCCGGTGCCGCGTCAGCGCGCGGCCGCGGCCGCGGCCCGGCCGGGCAGGCCGCCTTCGAGCAGGTCGACCACCATCTCGGCAAACGCTGCATAGGACAGCCGGCCGCCCGGCTTGAGCCAGGTGAAGGTCCAGTTGATCATGCCGAAGATGGTCATGGTCAGCGCGGTCTGGTTCTCGCGCGTGACGCGCTCCGGGTAGGCCCGGCGCAGCAGGCGCGAGAAGGCCGCGACCACGTCGCGCTCGCGGCCCAGGATCAGGTCGCGCTGGGTCTCGGCCAGGAACTTGACGTCGTTGATCAGCGCGACATGGCGCGTCTGCGAGGTCTCGTACTCGGCCAGGAAGGCACGGATCAGGTTGCCGAAGGCTTCCTTGTCGGTGCGCGCGTGGCGCTCGGCGTCGGCCTCCACTTCAGTGACGAGCAGCATCAGCCGGCGCGTGTAGCGGTCCAGCAGGTCGAACAGGATCGCTTCCTTGCTCTCGTAATAGTGGTACAGCCGCGCCTTGGAGGTGCCGCAGGCGGCGGCCAGGTCGGCCATCGAGGTGCTGGGGTAGCTGCTGTTGGCAAAGGCGGCGGCGGCCAGGTCCAGGATCTGCTCGCGCTGCGCCTCGAAATCGGGTGCCTTGGTACGGGCCATATTCTCGTTTATTCGCCGCCGGTGCCACCGCTGCCGATATGGCGGCGCAGTTCGCAGGTATCGAGCGAGTCAGCATTGCCGCGCAGCACCAGCTGGCCCATGGCGATCAGCTCGCGGCAGCGCCAGAACACGAACCAGTCGCTGGCCAGCAGACCCTCGATCGCGCCCATTACGCTGCCCACCATCTGCGCCGCGGGCGTCCACTCGGACGGGGCGCGTTCCATGATGGTCTCGTCGACGGTGTGGTAAGCCGCCGGCACCAGCGTGTTGCCCTTCCAGAGCCGCACGTCGGCGTTTTCCTTGACGTTCTGCTGCCACTCGTAGCCGAGGCGGCCCAGGCGCAGCACCGAAACCGGGGCGATGGTGGAAAAGCGCCGCGCCAGCCGCGCGGGCGTGTACATGCCGATTGCCGCCAGGTTGCCCTGCGCAGGCATTTCCAGCTCGCGCAGGTCCATGGCGATTTCATTGATCCGCTGCGGCGCCTGGTACAGGTGGAACACCACCCGGCGCAGCATCAGCTGGTCGGCCGCGCTCTGGCCGTGCCAGATGGCCACTTCCATGTCGTCCTGGCGCAGTGCCTGGAGCTGGTCCAGCGCCTGGCGCATCTCGGCGCCGAAATCGATGTCGGTATGGGGGGCGACTCGCTGCCAGAAGCCGGAACGGATCAGGCCGGTGCTGTCGATGTCGGCCAGCGGGCCTACCGCCAGGTCGTCGCGCAGCACCACGACAGGGTCCGGCCGCGCAGCCTGGGCCAGGGCCTGGCGCAGGGTCGTGCCTGCTACATCACCATTGACGACGTGGATATATTGCATGGCCGTGATTGTATATGGGTGGGACGGTTCGCTGGCACCGCCGCGGCGGCGATGCGACAGGCGGGGTCGCCGCCCGCCCGGTCACTGTCCTGCAAGCATCGCGCCAGCAGGCCGCCTGCCGCCATTGTAGTCACGGCCCGTGCTGGCCAATGTCGGCAATTGTCTGAATACGCACGCGCCGGCGTGCCCGGATCAGCGTTCGTCGTAGCTGACCACCACCCGCGGCGTCAGCGCCCGCGCCTGGCAGGTGAGCACGAAGCCCTTTTCCATCTCCCACGGCTCGAGCGTGTAGTTCTTTTCCATCTCCACCTGGCCTTCCAGCACCTTGGCGCGGCAGGTGCAACAGACGCCGCTCTTGCAGGCGAAAGGCAGGTCCAGGCCGGCGGCCAGGGCGGTGTCGAGTACGTTGGCGTCTTCCAGCGGCAGGCGCAGGCTGTGCTGCTTGCCGTCGAGCACCACCACCAGCTCGGCCGTGCCGGCATGGTCGGCGTGGGCGGGGGCAGGCTTTCGCTTTGCCTGCGCGAGCGGTACGCCGAAGCGCTCGGCGTGGATGCGGTGCGGGTCGAGGCCCGCATCGCGCAGCGCCGCCTCCGCTTCGTCGATCATCGAGGCCGGCCCGCAGACAAAGGCCGCGTCGATATCTTCGACGGGGATCAGCGTCTGCAGGAAGGCGCTCACTCGGTCGTGGTCGAGCCGGCCGTGCAGCAGGTCGACTTCCTGCGGCTGGCGCGACAGCACGTGGTAGAGCGTGAAGCGCGCCAGGTACTGGTTCTTCAGGTCTTCCAGCGCCTCGGAGAAGATGATGCTGTCGACGTTGCGGTTGCCATAGACCAGCGTGAACCGGCTGAGCGGCTCGGCCTGCAGCGTGGTGCGGATCAGAGACAGCACCGGCGTGATGCCACTGCCGGCGGCAAAGGCCACGTAGTGGCGCGCGGCGGCGGGATCGAGCGGCACATGGAAGCGCCCGTCGGGCGTCATCACGTCGATCACCTGGCCGGGTGCGATGGAGTCGTGCAGGTGCGAGGAAAAGAGCCCGTCCTCGACCAGCTTGACAGCCACGCGCAGCTCGCCGTGCTCGTCATAGTCCTGCACCGCCGAGCAGATCGAGTACGAGCGGCGCAGGTCCTTGCCATCGACCGGCGCCCTGAGCGTCAGGAACTGGCCCTGGGTGAAGCGGTAGGCATCGCGCAGCGTGTCCGGCACCTCGAAGGCGATCGATATGGTGTCGGCAGTCTCGGGGCGCACCTGCGCCACGCGCAGCGGATGGAACTGTGGAGTCATGGCAGCCTGGCTTCGGCCCGGCAGGGCTCAGTAGGGTTTGAAATAGTCGAACGGCTCGCGGCAGTCCAGGCACCGGTACAGTGCCTTGCAGGCGGTCGAGGCAAAGCGCGAGATTTCCTGCGTATGGACGCTGCCGCAGCGCGGGCAGGCCACGACATCGGGCGCGCCCGCGCGGGCGGCGCGAGGCACAAAGCGCAGCGGCTGCGCCGCGGCCGGCGTGCCGCACTGGCCCGGCGGCGCAATGCCGAAGGCGCGCAGGTACTCGCGCGCGGCCGGGGTGATCCAGTCGGTGGTCCAGGCCGGCGCCAGCACGGTGCGGATGCGCCACGGCGCCAGCCCGGCGCCGTCCAGCGCCCGGCCGATGTCCTCGGCGATCTGCGACATCGCCGGGCAGCCGGAATAGGTGGGCGTGATGACGATCTCAAGCGCGCCGTCGGCGGCGGTCAGGACATCGCGCAGGATGCCCAGGTCGCGGATCGACACCACCGGGATCTCCGGGTCCGGCACCGCCTCCAGCGCCGCCCATGCACGCGCGATGCGGCCATCGGTGGCGCGCTCATTGCGCAGGGGGAGGGTGGCGACGTTCATGTTGGTCAACCCTTTGCCGCGAAGCGGGCGCTTACCATTGCGCGCCCGGATGGGCCCGCGCCAGCCCCTGCATCTCGCCCAGCAGGTAGCTCATGTGTTCGGAGTGCACGCCGTGCTTGCCGGTCGAGACAAAGCTCGTGGCCTGGGGCAAGTCCAGCGTGGCCGCGTGGAGCGTCTCGGCGACGGTGGCGTCCCAGGCCGGGCGCAGCGTGGCCGTGACCACGCCGATGCCCTGCGAGGCGGCCTCGGCTTCCACTGCGTCCTCGGCAAAGCACTCGTTCATATAGGGCAGCAGGTGTTCCAGCGCGTGCTGCATGCGCGCGTGCGATGCCTCGGTGCCGTCGCCCAGGCGCACTACCCAGCCAGCCGCGTGGTGCAGGTGGTAACGCGCTTCCTTGACCGACTTGGCGGCGATCGCGGCCAGCTGGTCATCACGGCTGGCCAGCAATGCTTCCCACAGCTCGACCATCAGCGCGCTGTACAGGAAGTTGCGCATGATGGTGACGGCGTAGTCGCGCTCGGCGGCGGCGTTGCCGGCCAGCGGGCCGCGGTGCGGCAGCTCCAGCAGCGTCCAGTTGCGGAAGTCGCGCTCGGCGCGCCAGTAGGCGTAGTCGTCCTCATGGCGGGGCAGGCCGGTCAGCTCGCCTTCCAGCTCGCCGGCGCGGCCGTACAGCAGCCGCGCCTGACCGATCAGGTCCAGGCTGATGTTGGCCAGCGCGATGTCTTCTTCCAGCACCGGGCCGTGGCCACACCATTCGGCGTTGCGCTGGCCCAGGACCAGGGCGTTGTCGGCCAGGCGCAGCACGTAGCGCAAGCCCGCGGTGCGCGCCGGCGGCAGGTGATCGAGCGAGGCGGGCACAGTCGGCTGTGGGGACGCGGTCATGGTGCGGGCCTTACATGTGGTTGACTTCGTCGGGCAGCTGGTAGAACGTCGGGTGCCGGTAGATCTTGTCGGCCATCGGGTCGAACAGCTCCGGCTTTTCCTCGGGCACGCTCGCGGTGATGGCCGCTGACGGCACCACCCAGATCGACACGCCTTCCTGGCGCCGCGTATAGACGTCGCGCGCCATGTGCAGCGCCTGCTGCGCGTCGGCGGCGTGCAGGCTGCCGCAATGCTTGTGTTCCAGGCCTTGCTTGCTGCGTACGAACACTTCCCACAGCGGCCATTCCTTGCGTTGCATCGTTTGTCTCCGTCCTCGGGCGCGGGGTTCAGGCCGCGGCGCGGCTGGCGCGGGCTTCGCGTTCGGCTACCTTGGCGGCATGCGCCAGCGCGGCCTCGCGCACCCAGGCGCCGTCCTCGTGCGCTTTCACGCGGGTGGCCAGGCGCTCCTTGTTGCAGGGGCCGTCGCCGTTGATCACACGCCAGAACTCATCCCAATCCAGCGGGCTGTAGTCATAGTGGCCGCGCTCTGCATTCCATTGCAGGCCGGGGTCGGGCAGGGTCACGCCCAGCACGCGGGCCTGCTCGACCGTGGCATCGACAAACTTCTGGCGCAGGTCGTCGTTGGAGATGCGCTTGATGCCCCAGGCCATGGTCTGGGCGCTGTTGGTCGAGGCCGCGTCGGGCGGGCCGAACATCATCAGTACCGGGAACCACCAGCGGTCGACCGCGTCCTGCACCATCTCGCGCTGGGCCTCGGTGCCGCGCATCATCGCCAGCAGCGCGTCGAAGCCCTGGCGCTGGTGGAACGACTCTTCCTTGCAGATGCGGATCATGGCGCGCGCATACGGGCCATACGAGCAGCGGCACAGCGGAATCTGGTTCATGATCGCCGCGCCGTCGACCAGCCAGCCGATCACGCCCACGTCGGCCCAGGTCAGCGTCGGGTAGTTGAAGATCGACGAATACTTGGCCTTGCCGCTGTGCAGCGCGTCGACCAGGTCATCGCGCGAGGCGTCCAGCGTCTCGGCGGCGGAATACAGGTAGAGCCCATGGCCGCCTTCATCCTGCACCTTGGCCAGCAGGATGGCCTTGCGCTTGAGCGACGGAGCCCGGCTGATCCAGTTGCCCTCCGGCAGCATGCCGACGATCTCCGAATGCGCGTGCTGCGAGATCTGGCGCACCAGGGTCTTGCGGTAGGCCTGCGGCATCCAGTCCTGCGGCTCGATCTTGCCGTCGGCGGCCATGCAGGCGTCGAAAGCTGCCTGGCGGGCGGCTTCGTCCTGGGGCGCGCTGGCCGGTGCCGTATCGGCGTGCTGGCCGGGCAGGTCAAGACTCTGCGTGTACATATTGTCTCCTCTGGCGGGAATGCCGCTCGGGATCGCGGACAGCGACTGGCCCTATTATATATATGCCGACCGGTCGGTCAATTTAAGGGAAAGCCCGCTACTATGGCCGTGCTTGATCCTGCTCGCCACGTGGCGGCTGCCGCACGGGTACTATCTAAGGCAGGCGGCGTTACCGCCGCGATTCCTATCCCTGTCAACGGAGGCAATACCTATGACTAGCGCGGCATACAGCAAGATCGTGGTGGCGGTGGACGGCAGCAGCACGTCCGACCTGGCGCTGGGCGAAGCCATCCGAGTGGCGGCTCCGGGCGGCGCCACCGTGCTGGCGCTCTATGTCGTGGACACCGGCACGCCCATGTTCGATGCCGGGTACTACGATCCGAGCCAGCTGCAGAAGGCGTTCGAGGAAAGCGGCCAGCGCGCCCTGCAGGCCGCCTCGCAGCGGCTGGCCGCGGCCGGCGTGGCGCATGAAACCCGGCTGGTGACCGAAGCACCAGTGCCCGGCGACATGGGGGCATCGATCAACGAGGCCGCGCGCCAATGGGGCGCCGACCTGCTGGTGATCGGCACGCACGGACGCCGCGGCGTGCGCCGGCTGGTGCTGGGCAGCGTGGCCGAGGCGGTGATACGCCAGTCCACCATGCCGGTGCTGCTGGTGCGCGGCGAGGTGAAGGCCGACTGAACGGCCGAATGAAAGCACGCCCCCGATCGGGGGCGTCAGGACACTGACGGGATTCAGCCGGCGAAGCGGAAATGGCCGCTGCGCAGCACGATCTCGCGCGCCTCGGTGAGCTCGAACAGGCTTTCGGCCAGGCGCTCGATGCGCTGGCGGTTGCTGGTGAAGGCCGCCACCAGGTCTTCCTCGCGCGGGGAACGCGCGCCGAAATGGGCCTCGAGGGCCTCGGCGGTGACGGAATACAAGGTGGGACTGCCGTTGACCGTGGCGGGGCAGGACAGCGTGAGGCTGGCTGCGCAGTAGGTCGGGAGGCTGCGAGGGAACGTGATGTCGGACATGGCGTGCCTCGTGCTGGCGGCGGGCGTATTAGATCAATATAGGCCATCGCCGCGTTCCGTAAAGCCCGGCCGGTCCGCTGGCCTGTCCGGCAGCCTTCTTCCTTAATGCCGATCAGCCGCTGTGCGCCCGGCGGCGCCCCGGCGCCCCGGCGGCTTGCGCGCGGCCGCGCCCAGCGTGCGCAGGTCGGCCACCGCGGCATGGGCGGCTGCGATATGCGCGGCGGCATAGTCGACCTGTTCCGCCAGGAAGGCGTCGAAAGCGGCAGCGGGTGGCGGCGCCGGGCGCTCGGCGTTGCCGGCAGTGTCTGCCAGGCCAGGCCGCATCGCCAGCTCGGCCAGTTGCACTTCCAGTTGCATCAGGAGCGCGCGCACTTCGGCCCCGGCGGGCAGCGTGAAAACCCCCGACTCCACCCCGGCGCGCACCACGCCGGCCAGCGCGGCCATGCGGCGCGCGCTCGCATGCACGCGCTGGTAGGCCCCGGCATAGTCAGGCGCCAGCGCGCCGGCGGCCTGTGCCAGCGTGTGTTCCGCGCGGGTGGAAGCCCGGCCGGCGGCGATGCGCA
>NZ_JFJW01000099.1:0-5836 GCF_000611125.1 Cupriavidus sp. SK-4 | reverse complement strand
CGCAAGGCTCCCGGCCGCGGCACGGCGGGCGGCGTCGCGGCCTCGGCCACGCGGCTGGCGGCAAAGGCGGCACGCAGGTAGACCGTGTTGACCGCCACCGCGTCGACGGCGTGGCGGAACACGCGCGACATCTCCACGCGCGGTGCCAGCACGTAGTAAGTCGCCAGCGCGATCAGGCAGCCAAGCGCGGTGTCGATGCCGCGCAGCGCGGCAAAGTGGCTGCTGTCGACGGCCGGCGCGCCGACCCATGAGAACAGGATCACGGCCGGTGTCAGGCAGAACGCGAACGCCCCGGGCTGCCCGGCAAGGCGGCTGGCATAGGCCCCGGCCAGGAAGGCCGCGCTGATGCCCAGCGCCACCACCGGCGCCGGATGGAGCAGGCCAATCACACAGGCGCACAAGGCGCCCGCCAGCGAGCCCGCAAAGCGTTTCACGGAAACCTGCCGGGTGGTCTGCAGCTGGGGGCTGAGCACCATGATCACGGTCACCGCCACCCAGTAGCCGTGGTCCAGCCGCCACCACTGCGCCGGCAGCAGGCTAAGGCTGCCGGCCAGCGCCAGCCGCAGGGCGTGGCGCGTGGCCAGGGCATCGCCTGCAGCGTGGTCGGCCAGCCCGCGCAGCATCTGGGCCAGCCCGTGCCCGATGCCGCGCCGCGGCCAGCGGAAGCTTGCGCGCCATCGGTCGAAATCCGGATGGCGTGCCAGGGCGGATAGTGCCGACTGATAGGGGGGGCGGGCGCTGGCATTGGCCACGGGCGCGGTCAGCCGCCGCAGTTCGTGGCGCAGCGCCGCGCTCAATGCCGGCAGGTCGGGCGCATGCCGAACCAGTGCCTGGCCAACTTGCTCGCGGGCGTCGGCGACGCAGCGCGCGATATGGCGCAACGGCGGCTGCATCGGCAAGCCATGGGCGGCGCCGGCGCGCTCGCGCAGCTCGCCTGCGACGATCAGCAGCGCAAACAGGGCGTCGGCGACACCCACGGCATAGGCATAGTGCAGGAGCGTGTAAGCGTCGCGCAGGCTGCGTCGGGCCTCGATGGCTTGGCGCGCGGCCTCGATGCGGTTGCGGATGTCCTGTTTGCAGGTGGCCAGGTCATTGCCGTGGCGGGTGTCGGCGAGTGCCGTGGCGAGTCGGACCAGCGCGTCGTAGGCGGCCACGATCTCGGTGCGTGGCCGGTCGTCGCGGGCCGACGGAATCAGTGCCAGGCAAGCCAGGCAGGCGAACACGCCGCCGCGCAGGAAGTCGAGCCCGCTTTGCAGGGCCTGCACGGCCAGGTCAGGCCCGGCCGCAGGCTGCAGGCACGCGGCCACCAGCACGACATAGAGCAGCTTGGCCGCGAGCGCACTGGCCGGGCCGCGCGTCTCTGCCAGGCCCGCGGCAAGCCCTCCCGCCATCACCACCAGCACGGCCAGCCAGGGCGCCGGCGCCACGGCCGCGCCCAGCGCGCTGGCCACCGCCCCGCCAATGCCGACCGCTCCCAGGCTGGATAGCCGCACCGACGCCGTGCCCTGCCGGTCTGCCAGGCAGGTCCAGATCGAGGCCGTGGCCGACCACAGGTAGCCCGCATCCCCGGTCAGCCAGCCAATACCGGCAAGGGCCAGGAACGACAGCGCATAGATGATCCCGCGCCGGAGCAGCACGGGGTCTGGCCAGTAGCGGGCAATTAGGGCGGAGGCAAACATGCGGGGCCGGGATCCACGCGGGCCTGCCAGGTCGGGCGCCCGTCGTGAGACCACTCTACGATACCGGTTGCTGCGTTGCAACAAAACTGGCCTGTTGGCCACAGCAGCGGGTCGCCGCACCACGGTGGAGCGAGAATGCCGCGTGGCGAGGACCCAAGCACGATTGCTGCGCCAGCAGGTGCAAACGTGCACAGGGGTTGTGACCGTTCCGGCGCGAAGGCGAAAAAAAACCCACGCAGGTTGTGCGTGGGTTGGAATCCACCGAGGTGGTGGAGGAGACAGACTCCACTATACATGATTTGTTGCGACGCACCAAGTGGCCATGTGTCAATGTCCGACATTGAGCACAATGGCGTTGTATCGATGCAACAAAGTCCGGTTTCTGACTATCCGGCGGTGTCCTAACGGAACAGGTATGCGGCACCTACCGCACACACGATCCCGGCAGCATCGGCCACCAGCGCACAACCCAGCGCATGGCGCGTATTGCGCACATTGATGCTGCCAAAGTAGACCGCCAGCACATAGAAAGTGGTCTCGGTCGAGCCCTGGATGATCGCCGCCAGCCGTCCCTGGAACGAATCCACGCCATAGGTCGTCATCACATCCACCATCAGCCCGCGCGCGCCGGCGCCGGACAGGATCTTCATCAGCCCGACCGGCAGCGCCGGCACGAAGTCCGTATTGACGCCCAGCTGGGCAAAGCCCAGCGTCAGCCAGCCCATCAGCACGTCCATGCAGCCGGTGGCCCGGAACAGGCCGATGGCTACGAGGATCGCCACCAGGTAGGGAATGATCTGCACGGCGACGCCAAAGCCTTCCTTGGCGCCATCGATAAAGGCTTCATAGACATTGACCCGCCGCAGCGCGCCGCAGACCAGGAACAGCGTGATCAGCGACAGGATGAAGGCGGCGCCGGCCAGTGCCGTGACGCTGCCGACCTGCTCCGGCGGCGCGTGCCGCAGCCAGGCGAACATCCCGCCCAGCAGCGCCGCGACCAGCCCGAACGCCACCAGCACGGCCGGGCGCAGCAGGTTCAGCCGCTGCACCCACGCCACCGCCAGCAGGCCGGCCAGGCATGAGCCGCCGGTGGCCAGCAGCGTCGGCAGGAAGATATCGGCCGCATTGAAACCCACCAGCCCCTGCTTGACCGCAATGGCCTGCCGGATCGCGATCACCGAGGTCGGGATCAGCGTCAGCCCGGCCGTATTCAGCACGATGAACATGATCTGCGCATCGGTGGCCACGTCCGGGCGGCGGTTCAGCGTCTGCAGCTCGCGCATGGCATTCAGGCCGAGCGGCGTGGCGGCATTGTCCAGCCCGAGCAGGTTGGCCGACACGTTCATCATCATCGCCCCCTGTGCCGGATGGCCCTGCGGCACGCCGGGGAAGAAATGGCGCAGCAGCGGGTTCACCAGCCGGGCGAAGGCATCGACCACGCCGGCGCGCTCGCCGATGCGCATGATGCCAAGCCACAGGCTCATCACCCCGGCTAGGCCGAGCGCGATCTCGAAGGCCGTGCGCGCGCTGTCGAACAGGCTTGCCAGCATCGCCGGGAACACGGTGAGATCGCCGCTGGCTAGGCGGACGCAGGCGGCGACAAAGGAAATCAGGAAGAAACCGAGCCAGACAACGTTCAGGGCCATCGGAATGCGGGAAGCGGGGGAATCAAAGCCGGGGAGATTCCCGGCACGGCGTGCAGCTCAGCCGATCACGGCCCCGCGTTCGGCCAGCAGCTCGCGCAGGATCGAGCGGTGGCAGTGCGCCTCGTTCTCGCAGTAGCAGCCTACCGAGAAATTGGTCTGATGCGACAGCGCAGCGAGCAGGTCGAGCGTGCGGCTGGCGTCCGGCTCGGCCATTTCCTTGCGGAAATGCCGCACGAACGCCCGCCATTGCTTGTCATCGGTGGCCTGCAGCGCCTGGGCAACCAGCTCGGGCGATGGCGACAGCACGGGATACCAGACATCGTAGAAGTCGCGGTTGGCAAACTCGGATTTGGGCACGCCCCGCGGCGGCCGGCGCACGGTGCCGATGCGCAGGCCTTCATCGGCCGCGCGCGGTGTGCCCAGTCTTACGATTCGGATGGTCATGGAGGGTCCCGCTCATGTCCGCCGACGCGTGTGCGTCCGGCTAAAGTCCCAGATCATGAATCATGGTGTCGCGCATGACAAACTTCTGCACCTTGCCCGTCACAGTCATCGGCATTTCCGAGACAAAGCGGATATAGCGCGGAATCTTGTAGTGGGCGATCTGGTCACGGCAGAACGTGCGGATCTCGTCCTCGGTGGCGGTCTGGCCGGGTTTGAGCACGATCCAGGCGCAGACCTCCTCGCCGTATTTCTGGTCAGGCACGCCAAAGACCTGCACCGCCTGCACCTTGGGATGCCGGAACAGGAATTCCTCGATCTCGCGTGGGTAGATGTTCTCGCCGCCACGGATCAGCATGTCTTTGACCCGGCCGACGATGTTGCAGTAGCCCTCGTCGTCAATGGTGGCGAGGTCGCCGGTGTGCATCCAGCCGTCGCGGATGGCCTCGCGGGTGCGCGCGTCGTCTTCCCAGTAGCCTTGCATCACGGAATAGCCGCGGGTGCAGAGCTCGCCGGTGGCGCCGGTCGGCACGACCTCGCCGAGGGCGTCGACCACCTTGCATTCCAGGTGCGGTTGCACCCGCCCGACGGTGGCGACGCGCTTGTCCAGCGGATCGTCGGTGGCGCTCTGGAACGAGACCGGGCTGGTCTCGGTCATGCCATAGGCAATGGTGACCTCGGACATATGCATGTCCGCCACCACGCGTTTCATGACCTCGATCGGGCAGGGGGCGCCGGCCATGATGCCGGTGCGCAGGGTCGAGAAGTCGAAGCGGCTGAACTCCGGATGGTCGAGCTGGGCGATAAACATGGTCGGCACGCCATGCAGGGCGGTGCAGCGTTCCTCGCTGGCCGCCTGCATGGTCGCGAGCGGATCGAAGGCCTCGCCCGGGAACACCATGCAGGCGCCGACCGAGACGCAGGCCAGCACTGACAGCACCATGCCGAAGCAGTGATAGAGCGGCACCGGGATGCACAGGACGTCACTGTCGCCAAGTCGCATCGCCATGGCGACAAAGCGGCCGTTGTTGACCACGTTGTGATGCGTCAGGGTGGCGCCCTTGGGGTTGCCGGTGGTGCCGCTGGTGAACTGGATATTGATGGCGTCGAGCGCGGAGAGCGTGGCGGTCACCGCGTCCAGGCGCGCAGTATCGGGTTCGGCCAGCAGTGCATCGTAATTGAGCATGCCGGGCGTCGCCTCGCCTCCCATGCGGATCACCCACTGCAGCCGGGGCAGCCGGGCGGAGCGCAGCGCCCCCGGCTCGGCCTCGGCCAGTTCCGGCGCCAGCGCCTGGAGGGTGGCCAGGTAGTCGCTGGTCTTGAAACGCGCGGCCGTGATCAGCATGCGCACGCCGGCCTTGTTCAGCGCATATTCCAGCTCCGCCTGGCGGTATGCCGGATTGATATTGACCAGGATGGCGCCGATGCGCGCGGTGGCGAACTGGGTCACCAGCCATTCGGGCCGGTTCGGCGCCCAGATGCCGACGCGGTCGCCCGGCTGGATGCCGCGCCGGAGCAGGCCGCTGGCCAGGCGATCAACCTGGTCGCTGAACTCCGCCCAGCTCCAGCGCACACCATGCTCGCGGAATACCACCGCCGGGGCGCCCGGGTTTGCGGCGACCGTGCGCGCCAGCAATGCCGGAATCGTCTCATCAGACATGGGGATGTCGGTGCTGCCGGCAACCAGGGAGAGGCCGGGCGTCACGGGTCGGGTCATCTTGTCTCCTTCAACTGCTCTGCTTGGCATTCGACGTCTATATATAAGGAAGGCGTCTCGGGTTGGGCCAACGCCCATGGCCTCAGCTTAAGCCGAGGCGCCGCTGGATGCTGTCACCACCGAGACATTTGAGCCTCGTGCGCCGCTTCTACGAGGACTTCGAATTATTTCGCGAAATCGCTTGCCAGTCGGTCCTGCGTCCCTTAATATTCGCCCCCTCGCAACACAACGCAGCGCTGCAAAGCAGACGCAGCAAGGGTTGCGGGGTCGACCGGGATGGTTGGCGCAGCGAAGTTAGCGCGCCGGCCGCAGCAAAAAAAGATGCTGAAACGGTTGACGAAACGAAGAAAGCT
>NZ_JFJW01000098.1:160640-168944 GCF_000611125.1 Cupriavidus sp. SK-4 | reverse complement strand
AGTTGTTCAGCTGCCTGTGCCGTCCCGCACATCACGCCCCCGGCAATCATCAGGGCAGCCAGCTTGGCAAAATTCATAACATCTCCTTGACCATGAAGAGAAAGCGGGATTCTAGAGATAAAACCCCCACTGGTGAAACAGTATTGCGCAGCATCCGTCGCAATACAACTGGGTTTTCTCCTAGAACCCCACTTCAGGGCAATCACTGCGCACGGCGTCCGGATACAACAACGCGGTCTCCGGCGCTTGCCGGAGACCGCGTCTGCCGGTCATGAGCCATGGGGAGCGGGACGATTATTGCATTGCACCATGGCAGTGCCTTGTCCCGTTTCCCGTGCCCTGATCAGGGATACAGGCCGCGCATCTCGCGCGCCTGCAGGATCCGCGTACAGGCCACGATAAACGCCGCCGTGCGCAGCGTCACCTTGTTGTCCTGTGCCACTTGCCAGATTGCCCGGAAGGCCTCTTGCATGATCCGTACCAGGCGCTGGTTGATCTCCTCCTCGGTCCAGAAGAAGCTCGAGAAATCCTGCACCCATTCGAAGTAGGACACGGTCACGCCGCCGGCGTTGGCGATCACGTCCGGGCAGACCAGGATATTGCGCTCGCGCAGGATATCGTCGGCTTCCGGCGTGGTCGGGCCGTTGGCGCCTTCAATCACCAGTTTTGCCGTGATCTTTGGCGCGTTCTCGGCCGTGATCTGGCCTTCCAGCGCGGCCGGGATCAGGATGTCGCAGTCGACTTCCCAGAACTGCGCGGTACGCAGGACTTCGCCGCGGAAGCCTTCGATGGTGCCGCTGTGCGAGGCGTATTCCATCATCGCCGGCACGTCCAGGCCGGCCGGGTCGAACAGCGTGGTGCGGTGGTCCTGTACCGCCACCACCTTGGCGCCGGCCTCATGGAACAGCTTGGCCGCCACGGCGCCCACGTTGCCGAAGCCCTGCACCGCCACGCGCGCGCCCTTGATTTCCAGGCCGATATTGCGCGCGGCCTCGGAGCCGACCACGAACACGCCGCGGCCGGTTGCTTCGTGACGGCCGAGCGAGCCGCCCAGCGAGATCGGCTTGCCGGTCACCACGCCGGTGGCCGTGCTGCCGGAGTTCATCGAGTACGTGTCCATCATCCAGGCCATGACCTGGGCGTTGGTGTTCACGTCCGGCGCCGGAATATCCTTGCTCGGCCCGATGATGATGTTGATTTCGCTGGTGTAGCGGCGCGTCAGGCGTTCCAGCTCGGCGTGCGAGAGCGTGCGCGGATCGACGCGGATGCCGCCCTTGGCACCGCCGTAGGGCACGTTGACCGCGGCATTCTTCACCGACATCCAGGCCGACAGCGCCATCACCTCGGACAGGGTCACGTCCTGGTGGAAGCGCACCCCGCCCTTGCCCGGGCCGCGCGACAGGTTGTGCTGCACGCGGTAGCCCTCGAAATGGGCAATGGTGCCGTTATCCAGTTCGATGGGAACGTCGACGATCATCGCGCGCTTGGGGCGCTTCAGGGTTTCAACCCAGCGTGCCAGCGAGCCCAGGTAAGGCGTGACACGGTCGACCTGCTGCAGGTAGATGCCCCAGGGGCCGAGATTGTCGGCATTGAGGTAAGACGGGAGTGCGTGCTTTTGGCCAGCAATATTGGTCGGTGCTGCGGAAGACATCGGTTGGTTCCGGTGTGAAGAATGCCCGCAAGCTTAGGGGTGGCGCCCCGCCCGAATCCAATGCCGTTTGCTCATCCGGTCATGCAAAACCTGCATAACCTTGTCATCTGGCGGAAACCGGCGCACCGGCCGGCTGAGTGGCCTGGGCCGCTGACAAGGTCGACCATACCTGGTCGACCAGCTGGCGCTTGCGCCGTGCCCCGGCGCGGCGTTCGTTGCCGTTCTCGCCCGGGCGCTCGCGGTACAGGCGGATTTCCATGTCGATCGACAGCGGCAGCCCGCGCGCCGACTCGGCCCGCACCAGCCGGCCCGCCGCCACGTCCTCGCGTACCGCGCTTTCGGGCAGGAAGGCCATGCCGTGGCCGGCCAGCGCCATTACCTTGAGCGCCTCGGCCATGTCGGTCTCGTAGCATTTGTCGAGCTTGAGCGCCTCGGAGGTATCGGCCAGCAGCAGATCGACCATGCGGCCGAGGAAGGCGTTGGGCGTGTAGCTGAGGAAAGGCACCGGCTTCTTGTCGGTGCCGGGCAGCCGGAACTGCGGCTTGCCGGCGGCGTCCGGCACGCTGTAGGGCGACAGCCGTTCGGTACCAAGCACCAGCATGTCGTACCGCGCCGGATCTAGCTGGATCGCCTGGCGCGCGTGGTGGTAGACCATCACCAGGTCGCAGCCGCCCTCCACCAGCATCAGCACCGCGTCATGGACGTTGAGCGCGCGCAACCGGCACGGCAGCGTGCCGATCCTGCGCTCCAGCGCCTTGAGCCATTCCGGGAAGAAGGTCAGCGACAGCGTATGCGGCACCGCGAACTCCAGCACCTGGGCGTTGGCCGAGCGCTGGCCGCGCATCAGCGCGCGGGTCTCGCTGACCTGCGCCAGCATGGCCAGCGCCTGCTCATAGAACACCTTGCCGGCCGGGGTCAGGCTGGTGGGGTAGCTCGAGCGGTCGATCAGCTCGGTGCCGACCCACGCCTCCAGCGACTGGATGCGGCGCGAGAACGCCGGCTGCGTGACGTGGCGCAGTTCGGCCGAGCGCGAGAAGCTGTGCGTCTCGGCCAGGCTGACGAAGTCTTCAAGCCATTTGATTTCCATGACGCGGATTATCCACCCACGCCGGGCTGTCCGTCACCTGCGCGTCACCTGCCCGGCGGCAGGCGATTCAGCCGCGATGCGCCCAGCCGGTCATGCGCTTCTCGACCACCGCAAACAGCTCGTACATCGCCATCGCCATCACCGCGATCACCACCAGCCCGGCAAAGGCCAGCGGCATCTTCATGGCCGAGCCGGCCGACACCAGCAGGTAGCCGATGCCTTCGTTGGCAGCGTTCATCTCCGACACCGTGGTGCCGACAAAGGCCAGCGTGATCGCCACCTTCAGCGAGGCGAAGAAGTACGGCATGGCGCGCGGCAGACCGACCTTGAACAAGACGTCGCGCCGTTTGGCGCCGAGCACGCGCAGTACGTCCTCCAGCTCCGGCTCCAGCGTGGCCAGCCCGGTGGCGATATTGACCATGATCGGGAAGAACGAGATCAGGAACGCAGTCAGGATGGCTGGACCGGCGCCCAGGCCGAACCACACCACCAGGATCGGCACGAAGGCGGCCTTGGGCAGCGCGTTGAAGGCGGTCATCAGCGGATAGCTGGCAGCATAGAGCAGCCGCGACGAGCCCATTGCCAGCCCCAGCAGCACGCCCACGGCGATGGCCACGCCGAAGCCCACCATGGTGGTCCAGAAGGTGCGCCACGCATGGCCGGCGATCACGTCGCCATATTCCACCAGCGAGGCCACGATCGCCGACGGCGTCGGCAGGATAAAGTCGGACACGTCGAAGGCCATGCACGCGCCCTGCCACAGCAGCAGCACCGCGGCCAGCAGCAGCCAGGGCGCCACGCGCTGCACGCGACGCTCCTGCGCGGAAGTGAGAGTCATCATCGTAGCTTTGCCTTAGTGTTGCCGCACATGGCCGATCTTCTCGCGCAGCACGTGCACCAGGTCGGCAAAGGGCTCGGTATAGGTCAGTTCCAGGTCGCGCGGGCGCGGCAGGTTGATCTCCTTGCGCATCAGGATGCGGCCCGGGCGCTGGCTCATCACGTAGACGGTGTCGGCCAGGAACACGGCCTCGCGCAGGTCGTGCGTGACCAGGATCACGTTGAAGCGCTGCGCCTGCCACAGGTCGCGCAGCACGCACCAGAGCTCCTCGCGGGTAAAGGCGTCGAGCGCGCCGAAGGGCTCGTCCAGCAGCAGCATGCGCGGCTCGTGGACCAGCGCGCGGCAGATCGAGGCGCGCTGCTGCATGCCGCCGGACAGCTGCCACGGGTACTTGTCCTCGTAGCCGGCCAGGCCCACCGTATGCAGCAGCTTGCGCGCGCGCTCGACGTACTCGTCGCGACGTGCGCGCAGGGTGGAGCGATATGGTTCGACGATCTCCAGCGGCAGCATCACGTTGTCCAGCGTGGTGCGCCACGGCAGCAGCGTGGGCGCCTGGAAGGCCATGCCGACCTGCTTGAGCGGGCCGGTCACCTTCTGGCCGGCAATCTTCACAACGCCGCGCGTGGCCGGCTTGAGCCCGGTCGCCAGCTTCATGAAGGTGGACTTGCCGCAGCCGGACGGGCCGACGATGGCGATGAACTCGCCCGGCGCCACCTGCAGCGAGATGTCCTCGACCGCGAACTCGCCCTTGTGCGCAAGCTCGTCGTTATAGGCCAGCCAGACCCGGTTGAAATCGACAAAGGGTTCCGCGGGCGCGGCACTGCCGCCGGAGGCGGGCATGAAGGCAGCCTGGCGCGTCATCATCGCAGCACATCCAGTTCGGCCGCGCTGGGCAGGAACGCGTCGGTCCACAGCGCATCGGGGTTGATGCGGCCCTTGGTGCCGAAGGCATCGGCCACCTGCGAGGCCATCAGCGACAGGCGCGGCTTGCTGATGCGCCCGAAGCCCTCGGCCTTCGCGTCCGGCGACTTGACCACGCTGTCCAGCGCCAGCTTGAGCCGGCGCACTTCCAGCTTTTCGTCGATGATGCCGTCGCGCGCCTTGACCGCCTTGATGCCCTCTTCCGGCCGCGCGATCACGTCGCGCGCCGACTTGCTGAAGGCGCGCAGGAAGGCCTTCACTGCCTCCGGGTTCTTCTTCATGAATTCCTCGGAGGCGATCACCGCGTTGCCGTACAGCTTCACGCCGAACTGCGGGTACGGCAGCACCACGATGTCTTCATCCTTCACGCCGCGCGCGTTCAGGTTCAGGATCGATGTGAACGAGAACCCGGTGATGGCATCGAGGTCGCCGCGCGTGAGCATGGTCTCGCGCAGCGTCGGGTCCATCGCCTGCCAGTTGAACGAGGACGCCTGCAGGCCGTTGGCCTTGGCGAAGATCGGGAAGGCGCGGCGGCCGGCGTCGAACACCGGCGCGCCCATGCGCTTGCCGGCGAGGTCCTTCGGTGCGCGGATGCCGGACTTCTTCAGCGCGAGGACGGCGGCGGGCGTGTTGTTGTAGACCATCATCACGGCCACCGGCTTGTTCTTCGCGTCCGGGTTGTTGCCGTAGAACTCCATCACCGACGACATATCGGCGAAGCCCATGTCGTACGTGCCCGAGGCCACGCGGTTGACCACGTTGCCCGAGCCGTTGCCGGCGTCGATCGAGACGTCGAGCTTCTCGGCCTTGTAGTAGCCCTTCTGCTCGCCCAGCAGGAACAGCGCCGCCGGCCCTTCGAAGCGCCAGTCGAGCTGGAAGCGGACCTTGGTTGGTGCAGCCTGCGCGTGGGCCGCGCCGGCGAATTGTGTCGACAGCACCAGGCTGGTGCCGATCGTCACGCCGAGCTTCAGCAGGCGGCGCCGTGCCGTAGTGCGGGATGCGCGCGTGCCGGTATGTTCATGGTTCTCGGCGGCAGCAGCGCAAACGCCGGGGGAGGCTAGCGCAGCGTGGGAGTGAGGCATTGAATCTCTCCGTTGATCGTGATCTCGGAGGGATTCGTCCGCAAGGGACGTGCCAGGTTTTTCAGCCCCGTTTCAGGGCGTGCCCGCAAGCGATTGCCGAACCAAAAACGTGCGAGGCGATTGCCGCAGCGACATCGTCGGCAATGATTGTCGACAATGCCCGCAGCCCCTTGGTGCACGCGGATGCAGGAGAATGCAGTCCCGTCAGGCGTCCTGCGTGGCGTCGCCCACGTCGAGTGCCAGCGCATCCGCGCCCACGGCTTCGCCGCCCTTGGCGGCGGCGCGCGCCTGGATGTCCCACATCTCGGCGTAGCGGCCACGCGCGCGCATCAGCTCGGCATGGGTGCCGCGCTCGACGATGCGGCCGTGGTCCATCACCAGGATCTGGTCGGCATGCACGACAGTGGACAGCCGGTGCGCGATCAGCAGCGTGGTGCGGTTCTGCGCCAGCCGCATCAACTCGGCCTGGATCGCCTGCTCGGTGCGTGAATCCAGCGCCGAGGTGGCTTCGTCGAAGACCAGCACCGGCGGGTTCTTCAGCAGTGTGCGCGCGATCGCCACGCGCTGCTTCTCGCCGCCGGACAGCTTCAGGCCGCGCTCGCCGACCGGGGTGTCGTAGCCTTGCGGCAGCTCGCGGATGAAGCTGTCGATCTGCGCGGCGCGCGCGGCGGCGATGACTTCGTCGCGGCTGGCGTCGGGCCGGCCGTAGGCAATGTTGTAGAAGATGCTGTCGTTGAACAGCACCGTGTCCTGCGGCACGATGCCGATGGCGCGGCGCAAGCTGTCCTGCGTGATCGCGCGGATGTCCTGGCCGTCGATCTCGATGGCGCCGCCGTTGACGTCGTAGAAGCGGAACAACAGCCGCGCCAGCGTCGACTTGCCCGAGCCGCTGTGCCCCACCACCGCGGTGGTGGTGCCCGCCGCGATGGTGAAATCCACGCAATCCAGGATCAGCCGGTCCGGCTCATAGCTGAAGCGCACGTCGCGGAAGCGCACCTGCGCGCCGCTGACCTGCAGCGGCTGCGCGCCGGGCGCGTCGGCCACCTCCTGGTTGGTGCCGAGCAGCACGAACATGCGGTCCATGTCGGTGGTGGCCTGCTTGATCTCGCGGTAGATCACGCCGAGAAAGTTCAGCGGGATATAGAGCTGGATCATCAGGGTGTTGACCAGCACCAGGTCGCCCAGCGTGAGCTTGCCGTCGACCACGCCCACGGTGGCGCGCCACAGGATCAGGATAAGCCCCAATGCGATGATGGTCTGCTGGCCGAAGTTCAGGAACGACAGCGAGTTCTGCGAGCGGATCGCCGCGGTGCGGTACTTGCGCAGGTTCTCGTCGTAGCGCTGCGCCTCGTACTCTTCATTGCCGAAGTACTTGACGGTCTCGAAGTTGAGCAGGGAATCGATCGCCTTCTGGTTGGCGCGCGAATCGAGCTCGTTCATGCGGCGGCGGAAATGCGTGCGCCATTCCGTCACCACGATGGTGAAGACGATATAGCCCACCAGCGCGCAGCCGGTGATGGCCGCGAACCAGATGTCGTAGTGCAGGATAAAGAAGCCGATCACCAGGCCCATCTCGACCAGCGTGGGCAGGATGCTGTACAGCGAATACGAGATCAGCGACTGGATGCCGCGCGTGCCGCGCTCAATGTCGCGGCTCATGCCGCCGGTCTGCCGGTCCAGGTGGAAGCGCAGCGACAGCGCATGCAGGTGCCGGAACACCTGCAGCGCGATCTCGCGCACGGCGCTCTGCGTGACCTTGGAAAAGAGCATCTCCCGCAACTCGGTGAACAGCGTCGCCGACAGCCGCAGCAGCCCGTAGGCAACGATCAGCCCGACCGGCACGGCCAGCAGCGCGCGCGGGTCGCCCGGCTGCAGGTTCATGCTGTCGATCAGCTGCTTCATCAGCACCGGCACGCCCAGGTTGGCCACCTTGGCAGACACCAAGCAGGCCAGCGCCAGCATCACGCGCCACTTGTAGTGCCAGACATAGGGCAGCAGGTTGCGCACCGTCTGCCAGTCGCTGCGGGGCGCGCGCTGACCGGGAAAGAGCGTGTTTGAAGCAGGAGCGGGGGCCGGCTCAGCGGTCGTGGAATAGCGGCGCATACGTTAGAATTCGGGCCAATGCGCGATTGTCGCAGAGTTCGCATTACGTGGCAGGCGAAGGGTCTTTCGCCGCGCCCCGCCTCCTTCCGCAGTCCACCACACACCGTCATGAACGCTCCCCACACCGTCCCCGCCCTGCCCGCCGGCAAGAATCCCGCTCTGCGCGTGGTGCCGATGCCCGCCGACGCCAATGTGCACGGCGACGTGTTCGGCGGCTGGATCATGGCGCAGGTGGATATCGCCGGCTCGATCCCGGCGGTGGAACGCGCCCAGGGCCGCGTGGCCACCGTCGCGGTCAATTCTTTCCTGTTCAAGCATCCGGTGTTCGTTGGCGACCTGGTCAGCTTTTATGCGGACATCGTCAAGACCGGCCGTACCTCGATCACGGTGTCGGTCGAGGTCTACGCGCAACGGATGCGCCACAGCAATGAGATCGTCAAGGTGACGGAAGCCACGCTGACGTATGTGGCAACGGATGAATCGCGGCAGCCTCGGGTGTTGCCGTCGGCTTGAAGACTAAGGGCTTTCGATCATCGATTGCGTGCTCCCTCTCCCGCTTGCGGGAGAGGGTTGGGGTGAGGGCCAGGCGCTGACCGAAGCCACCGTGCTGGAAAAAACCGTT
>NZ_JFJW01000098.1:144878-160563 GCF_000611125.1 Cupriavidus sp. SK-4 | reverse complement strand
GGGAGAACACCTTGCTTAGGCTAGCTCGGGCAGCTTGGGAGCACCCAACACCGCTCTCCTCGTCCATGCAGTCGTAGGCTTACTCGAACTTCGTAAAATCCGGCCTGCGCTTCTGGAAGAAGGCAGCAAACGCCTCTTTCGCCTCCGGCGCCACCAGCATCTTCCGGAACACCGCGCCCTCGTCGGCCATCTGCTTTTCCACTGCCGCCATATCGCCCGCCTTCATCAGCCGCTTGGTCTCGCGCAGCGACGACGCCGGCAGGGCCGCCAGCTTGCGCGCCTGCTGCAGCGCAAAGTCGTGCAGCTCGGCCACCGGCAGCACCCGCGTCACCAGCCCGATCTCCAACGCCTCCTGCGCGCTGAAGGCTTCGCCCAGCAGCAGCTTCTCGGCCGCGCGCTGGTAGCCGACCAGCCGCGGCAGCAGCAGGCTCGAGGCCGCCTCGGGGCACAGGCCCAGCTGCACGAACGGCAGCGACAGCTTGGCCGTATCGGACGCATAGACCAGGTCGCAATGCAGCAGCATGGTCGTGCCCACCCCGACCGCGGCACCGCTGACGGCTGCCACAATCGGCTTGGTGGCGTGGCTGATCTGGTAGAGGAACTGGAACACCGGCGCCTGCTCGGCGCTTTCGCCCGCGGTAGGCGGGCGCTGCATGAAGTCTTCCAGGTCGTTGCCGGCGGTAAAGATCTCGGGCTCGCCGCGCAGCAGGATGGCGCGCACGTTGCGGTCGGTCTCGGCCGCGCGCAGCGCGTCGGCCATGGCCTGGTACATCGCCGCGGTGATGGCGTTCTTCTTGTCGATGCGGTCGAACTCGATGGTCAGGATGCCCTGCTCGATGCCGGTGCGGATGCTCATGGTGTCCTCGTCTGTGGATGCATTGCTGGGGTTATTCAAAAGGCGGCGGCGATTCGGAAAGATAGCTCAGCCCGAACGCGCGCGCGCCGACATTCAGCGCCACCGTCAGGCTCATCGGCGCCAGCATCAGCTCCACGCCCTGGCCGCGCGCGGTGCGCTCCAGCGACTGGAACGCCGGCATCGCGCGCACATCATCGAGCGGGCCGGCATAGCAGGCCGAGATCGCCGGCACCATCAGGTCGCCGCCGCGAATGCACTGTTCGGCATGCTGCAGAACGCGGCGTGCACCCTCCTCGGAGCCGCGCGCCCTCGCGATGGCGTCGGTGTGCCCGCGGTGCATGCGCACCACCGGGCGGATATTGAAGGCGCTGCCCATCACATAGCGCCCCCAGGTAATGCTGCCCTCGCCCTTCTGGCGCGCGCGCGTGTACATGTAGAGCAGTTCGTCGGGCACCAGGAACATATGGGCGGCATCGCGCAGGCGCGTCTCGACCGCTTCCCGCACCGCTTGCGGGCTGGCGCCTGCGGCGGCCATGCGCGCGGCTTCGCGCACGATCAGCGCCTGGCCCGGCCCGATCGCGCCGGTGTCGACCACGGTCAGGTCGAACAGGCCAGTGCGCCCGGCTTCCTTGCGCAGGCGCACGCTGCGCGCCACGGTGCCGATCACCGCGCCGGTGGCATGCGCATACAGCTTGCTGCGCGAACTGGCGATGGTGAACAGGATGGCGCGGTCGCAATGGGCCACCACGTTGCGCAGCAGGTGTTCTTCCAGCTCGCGCTCGAGCAGCGGGATCGATTCGGCGTAGTGGTCCTGGCGGCCGACCAGGTACTGCTGGTAGAGCGTGGGCAGCGCGTCTTCATCGCGCGTATCGGCGACAAAGTGTTCGCCCGCGCGGATGCGGAACGGAATCGTGTGGACCTTCAGCTGGGCCATGACGTCGCGCGGCAGATCGCACGCGGCATCGGCCAGGATGGCTGTCTCCTGCATATTATTGTCTCCTCCCTACCTGGTGACCCGCGTCGCGGGCGGCAGCCCCCGGTTACTGCTTTCTTCACCTGATGCAGAAGGGCGGGACAGTCCCGAGGGACCGTCCCGCAGGCGCGTTCAGACGCGCTCGAAGATACCTGCGGCGCCCATGCCCGTGCCAACGCACATGGTCACCATGCCGTACTTCAGGTTGTGACGGCGCAGCGCGTGCACCACCGTGGCCGAACGGATCGCACCGGTGGCACCGAGCGGGTGGCCCAGCGCAATCGCGCCGCCCATGCGGTTGACCTTGGCCGGATCCAGTTGCAGATCGCGCATCACCGCCAGCGACTGCGCGGCAAAGGCCTCGTTCAGTTCGATCCAGTCGAGCTGGTCCTGGGTCAGGCCCGCGGCCTTCAGCGCCGCCGGAATCGCTTCCTTGGGGCCGATGCCCATGATCTCGGGCGGCACGCCGCGCACCGCGAACGAGACGAAGCGCGCCAGCGGCACCAGGTTGAACTGCTTGAGGATCTTCTCCGAAACCAGGATCAGCGCGCCGGCGCCGTCAGAGGTCTGCGAGCTGTTGCCGGCGGTGACGCTGCCCTTGTTGGCAAACACCGGGCGCAGCTTGCCCAGGCCTTCCAGCGAGGTCTCCGGGCGCGGGCCTTCGTCCAGCGAGATCGTGCGCGACTTCACGTTCACCTGGCCGCTGGCGAGGTCGGGGAAGCGCTCGACGATCTCGATCGGCGTGATCTCGTCCTTGAACTCGCCGGCCTGCTGCGCGGCGATGGCCTTCTGGTGCGAGGCCAGCGAGAACGCATCCTGGTCCTCGCGGCTCACCTGCCATTGCTGCGCCACCTTCTCGGCAGTCAGGCCCATGCCGTAGGCGATGCCCACGTTCTCGTCGCGGGTGAAGATCTCCGGCGACATCGACGGCGAGTTGCCCATCATCGGCACCATGCTCATCGATTCCACGCCGGCGGCGATCATCACGTCGGACTCGCCCACGCGGATGCGGTCGGCGGCCATCGCCACCGCGCTCACGCCCGAGGCGCAGAAGCGGTTGACGGTGATGCCGCCCACGGTATTGGGCAGGCCCGACAGCAGCGCGCCGATGCGGGCCACGTTCAGGCCCTGCTGCGCTTCAGGAATCGCGCAGCCGACGATGGCGTCTTCGATCAGCTTCGGGTCCAGGTTCGGCACCTGTGCCACGGCAGCCTTCAGGATGGTGGCCAGCAGGTCGTCCGGGCGCGTGTTCTTGAACGCGCCCTTCGGGGCCTTGCCGATCGGCGAGCGGGTGGCCGCAACGATATATGCGTCTTGCAGTTGTTTCATGATGTCGGTTCCTCGCTTGCCCTGTTAGTTACGCACCGGCTTGCCGGTCTGCAGCATGCCCATGATGCGCTCCTGCGTCTTGCCGGTGCCGAGCAGATCGACAAAGGCCTTGCGCTCCAGCGCCAGCAGCCAGTCCTCGCTTACCAGCGAGCCGGCCTCGACGTCGCCGCCGCACACCGCTTCGGCAATGCGGCTGGCGATCAGGAAGTCGTGCGCCGAGATAAAGCCGCCGTCGCGCATATTGACCAGCGATGCCTTGATGGTGGCAATGCCCGAGCGGCCGGCCACCGGGACCAGCGTCGGCAGCGGCGCGCGGTACCCGGCGTTGGCCAGCGCGCGCACTTCGTTCTGCGCCACGTACAGCAGCTCATACACGTTGAAGACGATCTTGTCGGACGGCTGCAGGTAGCCCATCTGGCGCGCTTCCAGCGCCGAGGCCGAGACCTTGGCCATGGCCGCGCTCTGGAAGCGGCTGGTCAGGAACTGCAGGATGTTGGTGCTGCCCGCGGCCTGCGCCGCGCGCGCGGCCGCCAGCGCGGCTTCCTTCAGGCCGCCGCCGGCCGGCACCAGGCCCACGCCCACTTCGACCAGGCCGATATACGTCTCCAGCGCGGCCACGCGCGAAGCCGAATGCAGCATCAGCTCGCAGCCGCCGCCCAGCGCAATGCCGGACGCCGCGGAGACTACCGGCACCGAGGCGTACTTCACGCGCATCATGCCGTCCTGGAACTTCTTCACGAACGGTTCGATGCCCTTGGCGCCGCCCATCATGAAGGCGGGCATGGCCGCTTCCAGGTTGGCGCCGGCGGAGAACGGGCCACCCGGTGCGCCCAGCTGCAGCGAAGTCGGCTGCCACACCACCAGGCCCTTGTAACCGGCTTCGGCCAGGTCGATGGCGCGGGTCAGGCCGTCGATCACGTCCGGCCCGATGGTGTTCATCTTGCTCTTGAACGAGACCACCAGCACGTCGTCCTGGCCTTCGCTCACCCAGATGCGCACGGCGTCGTTCTCTTCGACAGTGCGGCCGGCCTTGCGCGGATCGGCCGCGGCAGTGCCCTTGATCGCGGCACGGAATGCCTGGCGCTGGTACACCGGCAGCGTGCTGCGCGCGACGAAGGACTGCGTCGCCGGCGACCACGAACCGGCGGCGGCGTGCACGCCCTGGTTCTCTGCCACCGGGCCCTCGAATACCCATGCCGGCAGCGGCGCGGCCGACAGTGCCTTGCCGGCTTCCACGTCTTCCTTGACCCACTCGGCTACCTGCTTCCAGCCGGCCGACTGCCAGTCTTCGAACGGACCCGAGTTCCAGCCGAAGCCCCAGCGGATCGCCAGGTCGATGTCGGCGGCGGAGCCGGCGATCTGCTCCAGGTACACGGCGATGTAGTGGAACACGTCGCGGAACACCGCCCACAGGAACTGCGCCTGCGGGTTGGTCGACTCGCGCAGCAACTTGATGCGCTCGGCCGCATCCTTCTTCAGCATGCGCACCACGATCTCGTCGGCCTTCTTGCCGGCATCGACATACTGGCCGGTCTTGGCGTCGAGCACCTTGATCGCCTTGCCTTCCTTCTTGTAGAAGCCGGCACCGGTCTTCTGACCCAGCACGCCCGCATCGACCAGGCCCTTGAGCACGGCCGGGGTCTTGTACACCGGCGCGAACGGGTCGTCGTGCAGGGTGTCCTGCATGGTCTTGATCACGTGCGCCATGGTGTCCAGGCCGACCACGTCCGCGGTGCGGAAGGTGGCGGACTTGGCGCGGCCCAGCTTGGAGCCGGTCAGGTCATCGACCACGTCAAACGGGATGCCGAACTTCTCGGCTTCGGCAAACACGGCCAGGATCGAGAAGATGCCGACGCGGTTGGCGATGAAGTTGGGCGTGTCCTTGGCGCGCACCACGCCCTTGCCGAGCGTGGTGGTCAAGAATGTTTCAAGCTGGTCGAGGATCTGCGGCTGCGTGGTCGCGGTCGGGATCAGTTCCACCAGGTGCATGTAGCGCGGCGGGTTGAAGAAGTGCACGCCGCAGAAGCGCGACTTCAGGTCCGCATCAAAACCGTCGGACAGCGCGGTGATCGACAGGCCCGAGGTGTTGGTCGCGAAGATCGCGTGCGAGGCCAGGTGCGGCGCGACCTTCTTGTACAGGTCGTGCTTCCAGTCCATGCGCTCGGCGATCGCCTCGATCACCAGGTCGCATTCCTTGAGCAGCGCGATGTCGTCCTCGTAGTTGGCCGCCTGGATCAGGCCGGCCTCTTCCTTGATGCCCAGCGGCGCGGGCGAGAGCTTCTTCAGGTTCTCGATGGCGCGCAGCGCGATGCCGTTCTTGGGGCCTTCCTTGGCGGGAAGGTCGAACAGCACCACGGGCACGCGCGCATTGATCAGGTGGGCGGCGATCTGCGCCCCCATGACGCCGGCACCCAGCACGGCGACTTTCTTGACGATGAAATTGGACATGCTCGCTCCTGGATTAGTGAGCGTTAGACAGATGCGAAGCCGTCGTTCCCGGCCGGGAACGACGGGTAGAGTCGACTCAGAACAGGTCTGCGTCCAGCGCCATCAGCGTGGCCGAACCGGCGCGCGCCTTGCGGATCTCGGCGGCGGTTTCCGGCAGCAGCCTGGCAAAGTAGAAGCGTGCCGTGGCCAGCTTGGCGGTGTAGAACTTGTCGCCGCTGCCTTCCTTCTCCAGCGCGATCTTGGCCATGCGGGCCCAGAAGTACGAGAACACCAGGTGGCCCACCACGCGCAGGTACGGCACTGCAGCGGCACCCACCTCATCGGCATTGCCCATCGCCTTCATGCCGATTTCCATGGTGAGCTTCTGCACCTTGTCGCCAATGTCGGCCAGCGGGTTGATGAACTCCTGCATGGCTTCGTTGGTGCCTTCGGCTTCAACGAACTCCTGCACGATCTTGCCGAAGGCCTTCATCCTGGCGCCCATGTCGCCCAGGATCTTGCGGCCCAGCAGGTCCAGCGCCTGGATGGTGTTGGTGCCTTCGTAGATCATGTTGATGCGCGCATCGCGCACATACTGTTCCATGCCCCACTCGGCGATATAGCCGTGGCCGCCGAACACCTGCATGCCTTCGTTGGTGGACGTGAAAGCGTTGTCGGTCAGGAAGGCCTTGATCACCGGCGTGAGCAGCGCGACCAGGTCGCCGGCCTGCTTGCGCACGGCTTCGTCCGGGTGCGACAGCTCGCGGTCGATCTGCAGCGCGGTCCAGTAGCTGAAGGCGCGGCCGCCTTCGGCATAGGCCTTCTGCGTCAGCAGCATGCGGCGCACGTCCGGATGCACGATGATCGGGTCGGCGGGCTTGTCCGGCGCCTTCGGGCCGGTCAGCGCGCGCATCTGCAGGCGGTCCTTGGCGTAGGCCAGCGAGTTCTGGTACGCCACTTCGGTCAGGCCCAGGCCCTGCGCGCCCACGCCCAGGCGCGCGGCGTTCATCATCACGAACATGGCGTTCAGGCCCTTGTTGGGCTCGCCCACCATCCAGCCGCGCGCGCCGTCCAGGTTCATCACGCAGGTGGCGTTGCCGTGGATGCCCATCTTGTGCTCGATCGAGCCGCACTTGATGCCGTTGCGCTCGCCGGGGTTGCCATTGGCATCGGGGATGAACTTGGGCACCACGAACAGCGAGATGCCCTTGGTGCCGCCCGGTGCGTCCGGCAGGCGTGCCAGCACCAGGTGGATGATGTTCTCGGCCATGTCGTGCTCGCCGGCCGAGATGAATATCTTGGTGCCCGAGATCAGGTACGAACCGTCGGCCTGCGGCTCTGCCTTGGAACGCAGGATGCCGAGGTCGGTGCCGCAGTGCGGCTCGGTCAGGCACATGGTGCCGGTCCACACGCCCGAGACCAGCTTGGGCAGGTAGGTCTGCTGCAGTTCGGGCGTGCCGTGCGCGTGCAGCGCCTCGTACGCGCCGTGCGACAGGCCCGGGTACATGGTCCAGGCCTGGCCGGCCGAGTTCAGCATCTCGTAGACCACATTGTTGATCACGATCGGCAGGCCCTGGCCGCCGAATTCCGGATCGCACGCCAGCGCCGGCCAGCCGGCTTCGACGTACTGCTGGTAGGCTTCCTTGAAGCCGGTGGGGGCCTTGACCACGCCGTCGCCGACGTAGGTGCAGCCTTCGCGGTCGCCCACCTGGTTGAGCGGGAACACCACGTCCGAGCAGAACTTGCCGGCTTCTTCGATGAGCTGGTTGATGGTGTCCGCGTCGATGTCCGCGTGCGGCGGCATCGCCTTGAGTTCGGCTTCGGCGCCGAGCAGTTCATGGAGCACGAACTGCATGTCGCGCAACGGTGCGGTGTACTGGCCCATCTGAGACTCCTTGGAGTTGTGCGATGCCGCCACGCCGCCCGTCCCGCTTGCGCGATACGGTCCGACCGGGGCGACCTCAGGTACGGTAAGACTGAATCAGTTTGTTGAGCGCGACCATGGCAAGCTCGGCACTGTCAGGCAGGCGCAGGAAACGGGCGTCATGATGCAAGCCTAGTTCAAGGCTGTACATCTCGAACAGCATCAGGCGCGGATCGCAGTCCGCGCGCAGGTGCCCTTCCTCCCGCGCCTGGTTGATGGCGCGCGTGAGCGCTGCCCGCCAGATGGTGACGCTCTTAACCAGCTCGTCACGCACCAGGCTGCCGGCGCGGTCGTCGTACTCCACGGCGCCGCTGATGTAGATGCATCCAGTCGTCACTTCCTGGATGCGCTTCTCCATCCAGCGCCGCACCATCGACCACAGCCGGGGCAGGCCGCGCGGCTCCTGCAGCGAGGGATAGAACACCTCCTGCTCGAACCGGCGGTGATACTCCCGCACCACTTCCACCTGCAGGTCTTCGCGCGAACCGAAATGCGCGAAGACACCGCTCTTGCTCATCTGCATGCGTTCCGCGAGCAGCCCGATGGTCAGACCTTCGAGCCCGTCGCGGGACGACAATTCCAGTGCGGCATCCAGAATCGCCACGCGCGTCATTTCACCCTTGCGCATTGGCGCGGGGGAGGCGGCGGCGGATTCGAGACGGGCTGACTGGTGTCGCATGTTTTTTCTCCGTTCTGCGATGCCCTGCTGCGGCATCGCGTATGACCCTGACGTTGCATTTTTGCTTGCGGCCGAACCGGCGGATTTGCCGGTGCATACCGCGAATGCACGCAGTCTAAGCCAAAAAAGAACGGTCGTTCAGATTATTCTGGCGCAGCAGCCGACCATCAAGCTTTTAATTAGACCGCTGTTTCTAAACGGACTGCAATGCAGCATGTCCGTCACGGCTTGCGCTGCAACCGATTGCAGCCTGTTCGATGCCGCATGGCAGCAAATGCATGCACACCGTGCGCGTGGCGGGCTCAGTAGCGCCCGGTCACGCCGGCAATGATCACGCCCAGGCGCAGCAGCATATAGGCCGCCCAGTTGGCCAGCCGGTGCAGCGGCGAGCGGCGCGCATGCACCTCCGGCATCACGCGCACGCTGCGGTGCGCAATGGCGTATTCCAGCGCGGTGCGCAGTTCAGCGGCGAAGGCCGCATCATAAACGGCGACGTTGGCTTCGCGCGCGAGCAGCAGGCTGAACGGGTCCATATTGCTCGACCCGACCGTGGCCCAGGCCTCGTCCACCACGCCCACCTTGGCGTGCAGGAAGCTCTCGGCATACTCGTAGATCTCGACGCCGGCCTCCAGCAGCGAGGCATACAGCGCATGGGTGGCGTAGTGCTGCAGCCGGTATTCGACCCGGCCCTGCAGCAGCAGCCGCACGCGCACGCCGCGCGCGCGGCAGGCCAGCAGCGCGCGCCGCATCTTGTGGCCAGGCAGGAAGTAGGCGTTGGCAAGGATCACGTCGTGGCGCGCGGCACCCAGCGCGCGCAGGTATTCGCGCTCGATGGTGCGGCGGTTGCGCAGGTTGTCGCGCAGCAGCAGCGCGGCGCGTACGCCGCCCGCGGCTTCGGGGCGCGGCGGCAGGTCGGTGACCAGCGGGTAGTCGGCCACCGCGGCGGCGCGTTCGGCGCCGTGCGTATCACGCAGCGACAAGCGCCACCAGAGCCGCTCGGCGGACAGCGCGATGCCGTCCACCAGCGGGCCGCTGACCTGCACCGCGAAGTCATAGCGCGGCCCCAGGTTGGCGCCTTCGAACGGACCGTGGTTGTGGTCGTCGATGATATTGATGCCGCCGACGAAGGCCACGCGCCGGTCGATCACCGCCAGCTTGCGGTGCAGCCGGCGCAGGTGGCGCCGCGCCAGCCGGAAGCCGCGCAGCATGCGGAACACGCGCAGTTGCACGCCGCCGCCGCGCAGCCGCGCGGCCAGCTCGGCGGGCATGTCGCCGGCGCCGAATCCGTCCACCGTCACACGCACCGTCACGCCGCGCGCGGCGGCGCGGATCAGCGCGTCGCTGACCGCGCGGCCGACCTCGTCATCGGCATAGATGTAGGTTTCCAGCATCACCTGGAACGCGGCCTGGTCGATGGCGGCGATCAGCGCGGGGAAGAAGTCCTGGCCGCCGTGCAGCAGCCGCACCGCATTGCCGGTGGTGGGCTTGCCGCGGCGCCAGGTCCAGCGCAGCATGTGGCGGCGCGGCGCGTGGTCGCCGGCCGCGGTGGGGTCGTGCGCGCGGGCGTCGGCATGAGCGGAGTGGGATATCCGTGACATGCCGTGATTATCGGACAGATTGCCGGGCGCAAGGCGCCGCGCGCACATTGGCAGGCGCATCTCTGCTATCGTCGATACTGATGCTTGCCCGCGCAGCCAGCGACGGGCAATCGACTACTGATGCCCCCCCCACGGAACCCATTGTGAAGGTATTCGGCATTACCGGATCGTCCGGCAGCGGCAAGACCACGCTGCTGGACCAGCTCATCCCCTGTTTCGTCGCCGCCGGCCTGCGCGTGGCCGGCGTCAAGCACACTCACCACGGCTTTGACCCCGACACGCCCGGCAAGGACTCCTGGCGCATGCGCGAGGCCGGCTGCGCCAATGTCGTGCTGGTCGGCGCGCGCCACCTGACGCTGATGCGCCACTACCCGGAAGCGGTGCCCTCGCCCGAACTGGACGATGCGCTCGCCGTGCTGCCGGCCGACACCGAACTGGTGCTGGTGGAGGGCTACAAGCGCAGTGATTTTCCCAAGCTGGAGGTATATCGCCCGGCACTGGGGCGCACGCCGCTGTGGGACGAGGTGCCGGGCGTGGTGGCGGTGGCAAGCGACGACCCTGCCGCGGTGGCTGCCATGACCGCGCTGCCGGTGCTGGACCTGAACGACCCGCAGGCGGTGTTCGCCTTCATCCGCGACTATCCGGACCGCGCGCGCTGAATTCAGGCGGCCTTGTCGGCGGGTATGGCCAACTCGCCCTGCGGATGTCCCAGTTCCGCCACCAGCGGCACGTGGTCCGAGCGCTGCGCCCAATCGCGGCCGGTCAGCGCATGCGCGCGCTCGATCTCATAGCCGCGCACATAGATGCGGTCGAGCTGCCACCACGGCATATGGCTGGGGAAGGTATGCAGCCGCGCACCGCGCGCGTGCGAGGCCTCGACCGCGCCCAGCGTATTGCAGATCTGCGCATCGAGCCGGTGGTTCCAGTCGTTGAAGTCGCCGGCGATCACCAGCGGCATGCCGTTCGGCACCACGGTGCGCACACGCTCCACCAGGGCCTCGGCCTGGCGCACGCGGCTGCGCGCGAACAGGCCGAAATGCACGCAGATCAGGTGGGTTTCCACCCCGTGCACATCCGCCACCGCATGCAGAAGCCCGCGCTGCTCGAAACGGTGATCGGAAATGTCCAGGTTCTCGGACATCAGGATCGGGTGGCGCGACAGGATCGCGTTGCCGTGATGGCCGTAGTCATAGACCGCGTTGCGGCCGTAGACCGAGTGCGGATAGGCGTCAGTGGCCAGGTAGTTGAGCTGCGTATGCTCCGGATCGAACAGCGCCGCGGCCACCAGGCGGTCGTTGCGGTCCTGCACTTCCTGCAGGAAGACGATGTCCGCATCCATCGCATGCAGGCCGGCGCGCACGTTCTGGATGCGCGGGCGCCGCGAGATGCCGGTCACCCCCTTGTGGATGTTGTAGGTGACCACGCGCAGCTTCATGGCTGCGCTCCATACACCGCCTGCCGCTCGCCAGCGCCAGCCCCGGCCGCGCGCCAGGCCAGCTGGCGGATGGCCTCGGCATTGCTGCTGGAAAAGCACTGCTGCGCTGCCTGCTCAAACGGCAGCCACTGGTATTGCAGGTGTTCGCGTGGCGCCAGCGTCACCGGCAGCGCCTCCTGCACACGCAGCCCGAACCAGTGCTCGGTATTGCGCGTGACGCCTTCGGCGTAGCGGTGGCGCCACTGCGGGTAGATCTCGTACTGGATGGTGTGGGCCCAGTCGGTCAGCTGGTGCTCGCCGGCGATGATGCCGGTTTCCTCGGCGACTTCACGCGCGGCGGTCAGGGCCAGGGGTTCGTCCAGGGTGTCGAGGCTGCCGGTCACGGACTGCCAGAACCCCGGGCGATCGGCGCGTTCCAGCAGCAAGACTTGAAGATCTGGCGTGTAAATCACCACCAGCACGGATTCCGGGATCTTGTAGGACATGGGTCTGGGCGAAAGGACAAACCCAAGGATAGCGCAGCCGCGCCACGTTGCCACGCGAAAGCGTGGCGGCACCCGCCCGAGGGCGCCCTCGGCGGCCTTCAGGCGGCGCTGCGCGCGCCATACGTGGCATGGGGTGCCAGGTATGGCTCGTCGGCGGCGGTGCGCTGCCAGGTATCGAACACCTGGGGCGAATCGCCGTGGCCCCAGGCGGCACGCAGCTGGTCCATCAGCGGCGCCAGCGCCTGGCGGTAGCGCTTGGACGCGCCATGCGCGTGCGTGGCCAGGGCGTCGGCGCGGTGCCGGACCTCGCCCTGCAGCCGCGTGCGCTCCAGCGCGATTTCCTTCTCGCGCTGTCCCAGCGCGTTGTACTTCTGGATCAGGAAGCGCTGGTAGTCGCCGCCATCCATGCCCTGCGCCGCCTGCGCGTTGACCTGCTCGAAACGCAGCACGATGCTGCCGGTTTCCTGCTCGATATGGGCAACCTCGGCGTCCAGGGCCTGCAGCGCCTCCTGCACGCGCTGGGCGTCGCGGCGCAGCGCCTGCACCTGCGCGGCCTCGTCCTCGAACACGCGCTGCGCATCCAGGTAGGCCTGCACCACCGGCTGCGGCGCCACCACCAGCAGCGGGTCAGCGCCGTCGGCGCGCTGGCCGGCCAGCAAGGCGTCGTCGGCCAGGCGCAGGTTGCCGAGCTCGTCCAGCCAGCGCCCGCGCGTCATGACCACGCCGACGGTATCCAGCGCCAGCCGGCGCAACGCTTCGGCGCGCTGCATTTCCACCGGCTCGGCCGCCGCGGCGGGCGCGGCCGACTGCACCGCATGGGCGATGTCGGGCACGCAGGCCGCCACCGTGGTGGCCACAGATTCAGACATGGCCTGCGCCGAGCGGCGCACGGCGCGGCGCAGCTCGAAGCGTGCCAGCAGCATCATCAGCAACCCGGCCACCAGCCAGGTCAGGATGGTTTGGTCATGGGCCAGCAGGAACTGGCGGATCAGGTCGATATCCAGGGTCACGAATTTCCTCCCGAGTGCCGGAAGCCTTCATTGCGAGGCCGCTCGGCAAATTACGTGTCAAAGAGAGCAGACCCCGCCGCGGCGCCCTTCGTTCCGACCGGTAACAAATCGAAACCAATGCGCCGCGCGCCTCACAGCGCAGTCGGCCCGACGTTGCGCATAAAGCAAAAAAGCCGCGCAATTGCGCGGCTTCCTTGCGGGCTTCAGGCAACTCAGGCCGTCGGCTTGGGCTCGGCGGCGCGCAGGCGGATATGCAGTTCGCGCAGTTGCTTCTCGTCGACCGAGCTCGGGGCCTGGGTCAGCAGGTCCTGGGCGCGCTGGGTCTTGGGGAAGGCGATCACGTCGCGGATCGAGTCGGCGCCGGCCATCATCGTGACGATGCGGTCCAGGCCGAAGGCCAGGCCGCCGTGCGGGGGCGCGCCGTACTGCAGCGCGTCCAGCAGGTAGCCGAACTTGGCACGGGCTTCCTCGTCGTTGATGTTGAGCGCGCGGAACACCTTGCTCTGGATGTCCGAACGGAAGATCCGCACCGAGCCGCCGCCCATTTCCCAGCCGTTCAGCACCATGTCGTAGGCCTTGGCCAGGCACTTGCCCGGGTCGGTCTCGAGGTATTCCAGGTGCTCGTCCTTGGGGCTGGTGAACGGGTGGTGCATGGCCACCCAGCGCGCGTCTTCCTCGTCGTACTCGAACATCGGGAAGTCGACTACCCACAGCGGCTTCCAGGTGTCTTCGAACAGGCCGTTGGCCTTGCCGAAGTCAGAGTGGCCGACCTTCAGGCGCAGCGCGCCGATCGAGTCATTGACCACCTTGGCCTTGTCGGCTCCGAAGAAGATGATGTCGCCGTCCTGGGCGCCGGTGCGCTTGAGGATCTCGGCAATGGCGGCGTCGTGCAGGTTCTTGACGACCGGCGACTGCAGACCGTCGCGGCCCTTGGCCACTTCGTTGACCTTGATCCAGGCCAGGCCCTTGGCGCCGTAGATGCCGACGAACTGGGTGTAGGCGTCGATCTCGCCGCGCGAGATCGCACCGCCGCCCGGCACGCGCAGGCCGACCACGCGGCCGTTGTCGCTGTTGGCGGGACCCGAGAACACCTTGAAGTCGACGTCCTTCATCACCTCGGTCAGCTCGGTGAATTCCAGCTTGACGCGCAGGTCAGGCTTGTCCGAGCCGAAGCGGGCCATGGCCTCGCGGAACTCCATCACCGGGAACCTGGCGTCCAGGTCTACGTCGATGGCGTTCTTGAACACCGTGCGCATCATGTCCTCGAACAGGTCGCGGATCTCCTGCTCGGTCAGGAACGAGGTCTCGCAGTCGATCTGCGTGAATTCCGGCTGGCGGTCGGCGCGCAGGTCTTCGTCGCGGAAGCACTTGGTGATCTGGTAGTAGCGGTCGAAGCCGGAGACCATCAGCATCTGCTTGAAGATCTGCGGCGACTGCGGCAGCGCGAAGAAGTGGCCCGGGTTGACCCGCGACGGCACCAGGTAGTCGCGCGCGCCTTCAGGCGTGCTCTTGCCCAGCATCGGGGTCTCGATGTCGATAAAGCCCTGCGCATCGAGGAACTTGCGCACTTCCATCGCCACCTTGTAGCGCAGGCGCAGGTTGTACTGCATCTGCGGGCGGCGCAGGTCCAGCACGCGGTGCGTCAGGCGCGTGGTTTCCGACAGGTTGTCGTCGTCGAGCTGGAACGGGGGCGTGACCGACGGGTTCAGCACGGTCAGCTCATGGCACAGCACCTCGATCTTGCCCGAGGTCAGGTTGGCGTTCTCGGTGCCGGCCGGGCGCGGACGGACCTTGCCGGTGACGCGGATGCAGAACTCATTGCGGATCTCTTCGGCGGCCTTGAACATCTCGGGGCGGTCCGGGTCGCACACCACCTGCACCAGCCCTTCGCGGTCGCGCAGGTCGATGAAGATCACGCCGCCATGGTCGCGGCGGCGCTGGACCCAGCCGGTCAGGGCCACGTCCTGGCCCGAGAATTGTTCGGTCACCAGACCGCAGTAATGAGTACGCATGGAGGACATAAGGAGATTCCCGGTAAAACGCGGCCGCCCGAAGCACATCGGGCGGCCCGTGATCAGATTGGATGCTTAAGGATCGGTCGTCTCGACCGTTTCCTCGCTGCTGGCCCTGCCGGCCGGATTGGCCGGACTGGCCGGGGCTGCCGGCCGGGACATGCTGCCGTTCTTGCGCGGCAATTCCGCCGGTGCCACCACGCCCATCGAGACGATGTACTTGAGCGCGGCGTCGACGGTCATGTCGAGTTCGATGGTGTCGGCCTTGGGCATCATCAGGAAGAAGCCCGAGGTCGGATTCGGCGTGGTCGGCACGTAGACGCTGACGTATTCGCCCTGCAGGTGGTTCTGCACGTCGCCGCCGGGGCGCCCGGTCAGGAAGGCGATGGTCCACGAGCCCTCGCGCGGATACTGCACCAGCAGCGCCTTGCGGAAGGCATTGCCCGAGGACGACAGCAGCGTGTCCGAGACCTGCTTGACGCTGGTGTAGATCGGGCCCACCACCGGGATATGGCCCAGCAGCGCCTCCCACCAGCGCACCAGGCGCTGGCCGATGAAGTTATGCGCCAGCAGGCCGACCAGCAGGATGACCAGCAGCGTGAGGATGGCGCCCAGGCCGGTCACGCGCTTGCCGAACATCAGCCGGTCCGGGCGCCAGGCCTCGGGCAGCAGCGCCAGGCTCTGGTCCATCGTGCCGATGATCAGGCTGAGCACCCACAGCGTGATGCCCAGCGGCACCAGCACCAGCAGCCCGGTCAGGAACCAGGTTTTCAGGGCGGAAGTCTTCTTGGCAACCACGGGGCGGGTCCGGCTCAATGGCAGGCGCAGGCGCTGCCGCAGCCGCCGGCTGCCGCGGGCGTGGCCGAAGCGGACGAGGCAGGACTGGCCGACGATTCAGCCGCCGCCGGCGCGCTGGCCGCCGCAGCAGTGGCGCCACCAGCGGCGCCGGTCGCTGCC
>NZ_JFJW01000098.1:140442-144871 GCF_000611125.1 Cupriavidus sp. SK-4 | reverse complement strand
CGCTGCCGGCGCGCCGGCGCTGCCGCCGCGGAAGTCGGTCACGTACCAGCCCGAGCCCTTGAGCTGGAAACCAGCAGCGGTCAGCTGTTTCTTGAACGCGCCGGCGGTGCCGCACGACGGGCAGTCCGTCAGCGGGGCATCGCTCATTTTCTGCAGCACATCGCGCCCGTGGCCGCAGGCGTCGCAACGGTAGGCATAGATCGGCATGGTGTTATTTCGCGAGAAAACTTCGGAATCGGTACAAAGGCGGACATCGGCGCGGGCCATGGCGGCCGCGGGAAATTCCCGTGCGACGATGCAAAGCCTTGAATTATAAACCGTTCCGGGGCCGCCTGATCGCCGGAAATGAGGGGGTGGCAGACCCCGGGCCGTCAGGCGATATGCACTTCCTTGACTGGCGCGTGATCTGCAATCCACTGCGGCAGCAGTGAACCGATCACCATGCCGCTGATCGAGAACAGCAGGCCCACCATTTGCGGCGGCACCACGGCACCGGCAAAGGCCACCTCGCAGGTCAGCCACGAAGACAGGCCCAGCAGGATCGCCGCCAGCCCGCCCTGGCGGGTGGCGTGCTTCCAGAACATGCCAAAGGCCAATGGCACGAAGGACGATACCAGGGTGACCTTATAGGCATTTTCGACCATATGGAAGATCGACAGGTGCGAGTTGAGCGCGAATAGCGTCACCAGCGCGGTGAACACCAGCACCACGGTCTGCATCACGCGCAGGAACTGCCGGTCGTCGAGGTGGCGGAAGTATGGGCGCAGGATGTTCTCGGCAAAGGTCACCGACGGCGCCAGCAGCGTCGCCGAGGCGCAGCTCTTGATCGCCGACAGCAGCGCGCCGAAGAACATCACCTGGGCGAACATCGGTGCGTGCTGCAGGATCAGCTTCGGCAGGATCAGCTGCGAATCGGTGTCGATGTACTTGGCCACCATGCCGGGGTCGATCATCGTGGCCGAATACGCCAGGAACATCGGGATAAAGGCAAAGCAGAAGTACAGCACGCCGCCCAGCACCGAGGCGCGCCCGGCGATCTGCTCGGTGCGCGACGAGGTCACGCGCTGGAACACGTCCTGCTGCGGGATCGAGCCCAGCATCATGGTGAACAGCGCCGCTGCAAAGCCGATGATCTGTATGAGATCCAGGGACGGCAGGAACTCGAACTTGCCGGCCGCGGCCGCGTGCGACACCACCGCCGTGACGCCGCCGGCCTGGCCGCTGACTTCGTAGCCGATATAGAGCATGCCGATCACGATGATGATCATCTGGATGAAGTCGGTGATGGCCACCGACCACATGCCGCCGAACAGCGTATAGACCAGCACGCTGGCGGCGCCGATCATCATGCCGGCCTCCTGCGACAGCGCGCCGTCCGAGACGGTAAAGAACACCAGCCCGAGCGCCTTGATCTGCGCCGCCACCCAGCCCAGGTAGGACACCACGATGCACAGCGTGGTCAGCACCTCGGCCAGCCGGCCATAGCGGTTGTGGTAGTAGTCGCCGATGGTCAGCAGGTTCATCCGGTACAGCGGCCGGGCGAAGAACAGGCCCACCAGGATCAGGCACAGCGACGAGCCGAACGGGTCGGAGACCACGCCCGACAGACCTTCCTTGAGAAATACGGCGGGGATGCCCAGCACCGTCTCGGAGCCGAACCAGGTGGCGAAGACGGTGGCGGTGACGATATGGAACGGCAGGCTGCGCCCGGCGACGGCGAAATCGGTGGTGTTGCGCACGCGCAGCGCCGCCCACAGGCCGATGCCGACCGAGATTACCCAGTAGATGATGACGAACCAGATCAGCATGCCGCTGCCCTATGCAGAAAGTGCCCTTGTGGCGAGAAACCGAATGCCGGGCGGCGCATGAGTGCACGTTGCTTGCGCGCATCTGCCCGGAGTCCAATTCATCGGTCGGGGCCGCATATCGAGCTGCCTGGAGTTCTCGCGCAGGGCGGAAAACGCGGCCGGGGCTGCGGTCGTAGCCGAATCAAAACGCGGATTATAGCGACGCAGACCAGCGCGGGCGAAAAAAATTCCCCGCTGGCGCAAATGCGCCACGCGGAGCATCGCCTGCGCCACAAGCGCTGGCCGGCGGCTGCTTCAGCCGGACCGGCGGCGCCAGACCTGCCAGCGCTCCTGCCCCTGGAACACCGGCAGCGGCGCGGCCGAGGGCCGGTCCTCCAGCCGCTCGAAGGCCGGTGCCAGCAGTGCGTCCAACTCCTCGGCCGGCATCGCGAACGGCGGCCCGCCGCGGTTTTCGCCGAGGTAGAAGTAGCCGGCGAGCAGGCCGCCCGGCGGCAGCAGTTGCGCGACCCGGGCGGCATAGTCGGCCCGCATCGCCGGCGGCAGCGCGCACAGGAAGGCCCGTTCGTAGATCAGCTCGCACGCCGGCTGCGGCGTGAAGGCAAAGAAATCGCCCTGCTGCACCACCACCCCCGCCGGCCCCAGCGTCCGCCGCGCTGACGCCACCGCCTGCGGCGAGAAGTCGATTGCCGTCACCGGCCAGCCGCGCTCGAACAGCCACGCGGCCTCCCAGCCGTTGCCACAGCCTGGCATCAGGGTCGGACATGGCGCGCGGCCTTCAATGAACTGCCGGAATTCCTCGGGCACGCCGCCCTGGTCCCAGGGCGTGAAGCCCTGTTCGAAACGCTCGTCCCAGAACGCCGGGTCGGCGGCGTTGCGGGTGGCGAAGGTCGGGGCAGGCTTGGCGGGGTCGCTCATGGTCACCTCTAAGATGGATCAGCCAGGGGTGCACTACCAGTAGCCCACCCAGCCCAGCACATGCGTCAGCACGATGCCGGCGACAAAGCCGCCCAGCAACAGCAGACCGGTGCCGAGCAGCCGGTTGGTGCGGCGCTGCTCCACCACCAGCATTGCCAGCAGCTTGTCCTGCTCGCCGTTGCTGGTCAGCGCGCGCCGCTCCAGGAACTGGTGTGCCAGGCGCGGGAAGTCGGGCAGCATCTTGGCCCACAGCGGCGCCTCCACCTTGACCCGCTCCCAGGCGCCCTTCCAGCCCACCTGCTCGTGCATCCAGCGTTCCAGGAAAGGCTTGGCGGTCTTCCACAGGTCCAGGTCGGGGTCGAGCTGGCGGCCCAGGCCTTCGATATTGAGCAGCGTCTTCTGCAGCAGCACCAGCTGCGGCTGGATCTCGACATTGAAGCGGCGCGAGGTCTGGAACAGGCGCATCAGCACCATGCCCAGCGAGATTTCCTTGAGCGGCTTGTCGAAGTACGGCTCGCAGCAGGCGCGCACCGCGCTTTCCAGCTCTTCGATGCGGGTGTCGGGCGGCACCCAGCCGGACTCCACGTGCAGCAGCGCCACGCGGTGGTAGTCGCGCCGGAAGAAGGCGATGAAGTTCTGCACCAGATAGTTCTTGTCGAACTCGGACAGCGCGCCGACGATGCCGAAGTCCAGCGCGATATAGCGGCCGAAGGTCTCGGGCTGCACCGACACCAGGATATTGCCCGGGTGCATGTCGGCATGGAAGAAGCCATCGCGGAACACCTGGGTGAAGAAGATCTCGACACCCTCTTCCGCCAGCTGGTGCATGTCCACGCCGGCGGCCTTGAGCGACTCGGTGCGCGAGATCGGGATGCCGTGCATGCGCTCCATCACGAACACGGTGCTGCTGCACCAGTCCCAGAACACCTCGGGCACCAGCAGCAGGCTGGTGTCGGCAAAGTTGCGGCGCAGCTGGCTGGCATTGGCCGCCTCGATCATCAGGTCGAGCTCGTCGTGCAGGTATTTGTCGAACTCGGCCACCACCTCGCGCGGCTTCAGGCGCTTGCCGTCGGCCCAGAAGCGCTCCATCCAGGTGGCCATGTCGCGCATCAGCGCCAGGTCGCTGTCGATCACCGGCAGCATGCCCGGGCGCAGCACCTTCACCGCGACCTCGCGGCCGTGGCAGGGGCCGCCCTTGAGCGTGGCGAAGTGCACCTGCGCGATCGAGGCGCTGGCCACCGGCTGGTGCTCGAAGGTCTCGAACAGCTGGTCCAGCGGCCGCCCCAGCGCGCGCTCGATGATCTTCACCGCCACCACCGAATCGAACGGCGGCACCTGGTCCTGCAGCTTGGCCAGTTCGTCGGCAATGTCCGCCGGCATCAGGTCGCGCCGGGTCGACAGCACCTGGCCGAACTTGACGAAGATCGGGCCCAGCCGCGTCAGCGCCAGCCGCAGGCGCTCGCCGCGCGGCATCTCGAGCTTGCGCCCGATGGTGATGACGCGCACCAGGAAGCGGATCCTGCGGCTGCTGAAGCCCGAGAGCACCAGCTCGTCCAGGCCGTAATAGAGGATGACGAAGAGAATCTTGCCAAGGCGCAGGAGGCGGGTCATTCGGGAGTCTTCACAGGGCCGGGCAGGCAGTCATGTTGTTGGTGGATGGGATCGGGGCGCGGCCGGCTCAGCGGTGCGGCGACGGCAGCTTGCCG
>NZ_JFJW01000098.1:121484-140418 GCF_000611125.1 Cupriavidus sp. SK-4 | reverse complement strand
GGCGCGCTCCAGCCGCTCCAGCCGTTTTTCGAGCCGGGCCAGGCTGTCGCGCAGCCGGCCCACGTCGGCGCCGAAGGCATCGAGCGCGGCGTGGCGCACCAGGGTCGGATGCTCGTCCAGCAGGTAGTCGGTAACGTTGTCGACCAGGGCGCGGCCAACGCGCGTGGCCTGCCCATGCACCTGGCGCGCGCCATCGACCACGCGCTGCGCCACGCTGTCGCTCACCGGCCCGCCCAGGATGCCGCGCAGCGCGCGCGACAGGTCTTCGGCGGCGTCCCAGCGCAGGTTGCGCGCCAGCGTCGAGACGGTGTTGGCCAGCTCGGCGTCGCCCTCGATGCGTACATGGCGCATGGCGGCGGCCTGGCCGCCTTCGGCCACGTCGGCGGCCACCAGCGGCCACTGCTGCACCGGCACGCGCAGCGTCACCGCGGGCGCCTCGGCCTCGGGCGCCGGTTCGGTGCAGCCGTGCTCCGTCACCTTCAGCGACAGCACGAAGGCGGCTGCATCGAAGCGGATCACGCGCCCGGCAAACGGCGTGAGCTGATTGCGGGCCCACGGCTCCTGCTCAAGCAGGTGGTTCAGCGCCGAGATGGCGGGCATGGCCAGGGCGGAAGGCAGAGTATTCATGACAGCGCGGTTGGCGGGCAGGCAGTGACGCCGCAGGTCGGGCGCCCCAAACAAAAAAGGCCCCCGCTTCCGCGTGGGCCTCCATTCTAAGCTACTCCCCCCGGCGCATCACCGCCGCGGGGTGCGGCATCAGGACTCTTGCTGGATGCCGGCCAGCAGCCAGCCGCCGGTGCCGCTGGCAGGCTTGGCCAGGTTCCAGACCTCGCCGAACGGCTGGGCCGCCTCGCCGGACTTCTCGCGGATCATGCCCGAGAAGCGCACGCTGGCGATATGCTGGGCCGCGGCCGACTCGATGCCGAGCAGCTGGGCTTCCAGCGTGACCACGTCGGTCTTGTTGACCTCGGCGCCGCGCTCGGACAGGTCCATCTTGATCTCGGCGAACATCTCCGGCGTGGTGAACTCGCGGATGTCGTCCAGGTTGCCGGCGTCCCACGCGGCCTGCAGGCGCACGAAGTGGACCTTGGCGTTGCGCAGGAAGGCTTCGGTATCGAAGTCGGCCGGCACGCCCCACGGCTGCTGGGCCACGGCATCGGCCGCGACCGGGGCTGCCGATGCTGCCGGCAGTACCGTGCTGGCGGCCGGGCCAGCCGGGCTACCCGAAGACACAGGCGTCGGCTCACCGCGGAACATGGGCTCGGCGGTGCGATCCAGGTTCGGCGCGTTGCCGGCACCGGCGTAGGCCGGCTGCTGGGTGCGCTTGCTGCCGCCACGGAACTTGCGGATCAGCCAGATCGCGGCGAACGCCACCAGCGCGATCAGGATCATGTTGGACAGGAAGCTCAGCGCCGCGCCGCCCAGGCCGAAGTGCGACAGCAGCCAGCCGATACCCAGGCCGGCGGCAATGCCGCCCAGGATGCCGCCCCAGTTACGCTTGGGCGCCGCGGCAGCTGCCGCGCCGGCCGCACCGGCCGTTGCCGGAGCCGCCTGTTGTGCGGGCTGCTGCGCCTGCTGGGTCGGCGAAGTGGGCTGCGGCGCCTGCTGGCGCTGCGTGACCGACTCAGATTGCTTGCCGATGCTGCGCGAACCGCCCATGCGCTTGGCATTGGCGTCGAACATCACTCCCAAGGCAATCGCGGTAATCAGCGACCCTACCAGGAATTTCCCACGAATTGACGACATATTCTGCTATCCCCTGTCAGTTTCACCCTATATGCGGGCGAGGCATGGCGATTTCAAGTCTTCTTAATACTTGCGCCCGACGTGGAGCGCCACCACTCCGGCCGTCAGATTGAAGTATTCGACATTTTCCAGACCGGCATGTTCCATCAAGCGTACAAGTGAAGCCTGGTCCGGATGCATTCTGATCGATTCCGCGAGATAGCGATAGCTGGGGGCATCCCCTGCCACCCGCTCACCCAGCCACGGCAGCACCTTGAAAGAATAGACGTCGTAGGCCTTCTCCAGGGGTTTCCATACCTTGGAGAATTCCAGCACCATGACCTTGCCGCCCGGCTTGACCACGCGGCGCATCTCGGCCAGCGCGGCATCCTTGTGCGTCATGTTGCGCAGGCCGAAGGCCACGGTCACCAGGTCGAAGTGGTTGTCCGGGAACGGGATGCGCTCGGCGTCGCACAGGCACACCGGGGTGACGATACCCTTGTTCAGCAGCCGGTCGCGGCCCACGCGCAGCATCGACTCGTTGATGTCGGTCAGCCAGACCTCTCCGGTCGGGCCGGCCTGCCTGGCGAAGGTCTTGGCCAGGTCGCCGGTGCCGCCGGCGATGTCCAGCACCTTGTGGCCGGGACGCACCCCGGCCTGGGCGATGGTGAACAACTTCCAGAGCCGGTGCATGCCACCCGACATCAGGTCGTTCATCACGTCGTACTTGCTCGCCACCGAATGGAATACGCCGGCAACCTTGTCGGCCTTTTCCGCTTCGTCGACCTTTTCAAACCCGAAGTGGGTTTCACTCATCTTTCAGACTCCAGGGTAATCGGTTCGGCGCGGCTCAGTGATGGCCGCAGCCGTGGCCGCCGGCAGCTCCGGCGGCGGGCATCGGGGTATCGCGGTCGGCGCCGGCGGCTTCCAGGCGCTGCAGGTAGTCCTGCCAGAGCGCATCCTGGTTGTCGCCGAGGCGGTACAGCAGGTCCCAGGAATAGATGCCGGTCTCGTGGCCGTCGGTAAAGCGGATCAGGATGGCGTAGTTGCCGACCGGCTCGACCGCGTTGACGCCCACCTCGCGCTTGCCGGTCTGCAGCACTTCCTGCCCCGGGCCGTGGCCCTGGACTTCAGCGGACGGCGAATACACGCGCAGCAGCTCGAACGGCAGCCGGAAGCTGCGGCCGTTGTCGAAGCCGATCTCCAGCACGCGGGATTGCGTATGGACGGTCAGCGCGGTGGGATGAGGGGTGTCTTTTTCCAGGCCTGCCATGATGATCGCGGCCCGGTTAGGGTCGCTCCTGAGGGGGTGATTGCCGCGCGATGCTGCCGGTACGGCACGGCATCACGCTTCGCATACGACCCGATAGCTTACCCCAGGCTCGCCGGCTTGCGCAGCCCGGGCCGCTTCCCCGTCCTGCGGCACGTAGCGCAGGCGCCGGCCGTGGAAGGCCGCCACGGTGCTGCGGTGGGCGATGCTGACGATGGCCGCGCCGGGCAGCGAGTCCACCATGAGCTTGTACATGACGCCCTCGGTTTCCTCGTCCAGCGCGCTGGTGGCTTCATCCAGGAACAGGTAGTCGGGCTTCTGCAACAGTGCGCGCGCAAACGCCAGCCGCTGCTGTTCGCCCGGCGACAGCCGCAGCGCCCAGTTGTCGAACACGTCGAGCTGGTCCGCCAGCGCCGCCAGCCGCGCCTGGCGCAGCGCCGCCTGCAGCGCCTCCGCGCTATGCACGGTGCCGGCGTCCGGGTAAGCCAGCGCATCGGCCAGCGTGCCGATCGGCAGGTAGCTGCGCTGCGGCAGGAACAGCATGCGCGCGCCGTCGGGCATGGTCACGGTGCCGCTGCCGTATGGCCAGATCCCCGCCAGCGCGCGGAACAGCACGCTCTTGCCGCAGCCGGACGGGCCGCTGACCAGCCAGCGCTCGCCCGGCGCGACCGACAGCGAGAACGGCGCCACCAGCGGCCGCTGGCCCACGGCCGCGCTGCGCGCGGCGCGTACCGGCAGTGCCAGCGCCAGGCCGTCGATGGTGATGCCATTCTGCGGCTTGCCGGTATGTTCCACCTCGATATCGCGCACGCCGCCCGGCGCCATGTCCTGGCGCTCGGCCACGCGGATCGCTTCCTGGAAATCGATCAGGCGGTTGGCGGCGGCCTTCCAGCCCACCAGCGTGGCATAGCTGTCGACAAACCACGACAGCGCACCCTGCACCTGGCCGAAGGCGGAGCTGGTCTGCATCAGCCCGCCCAGCGTCATCTTGCCCGCGAAGTAGCGCGGCGCCGCCACCAGGATCGGGAAGATGATGGCGAACTGCGCGTAGCCGGAGCTGACGAAGGTCAGCCGCCGCGTATAGCGCATCAGCTGGTTCCAGTTGGCACGGATGCGGTCGAAGCGCGCACGCAGGCCGGCCTGCTCGGTCGGCTCGCCGCGGTACAGCGCCACCGGCTCGCTGTTCTCGCGCAGGCGCACCAGCGTGAAACGGAAATCCGCCTCGTACTGTTCCTGCTGGAAGTTCAGGCCGATCAGCGGGCGGCCGACCACGTGCGCCACCAGCGAGCCGATCACCGCATAGCCCGCCGCGAACCACACCATATAACCGGGGATGGTCCATTCGGTACCGCCCATTGCAAAGCTGATCGGCCCCGATACCGTCCACAGGATGCCGACGAAGGACAGCAGCGTCACCACCGAGTTGAGCAGCCCGAGCGACAACGACAGCGCGCCGTCGGTGAACTGGCGCAAATCGTCGGCGATACGCTGGTCGGGGTTATCGGTGGTGTGGGTCTGCTCGATGCGGTAATAGGCCTGGTGCCCGAGCCAGTGGCCCATGAAGCGGCCGGTCATCCAGGTACGCCAGCGCATCTGCAGCATCATGGTGTAGTACTGGCGCGAGATCGCCGCCACGATGAAGAACGCCGCGATCCACGAGAAGCGCAGCAGCAGCACCTTGAACGAGGCGTAGTCGCGCTGCTCCAGGGCGTTGTAGAACACGCGGTTCCACTCGTTGAGCAGCACGTTGATATAGACGATGCCGAGGTTGAGCACCACCACCAGGGCCAGCAGGCCAAGCCCGGCGACGCGGTCTTCGGATTTCCAGTAAGGCTTGATCAGCGCCCAGGTGGCGGCCATGCGCAGCCGGCTCTGGATCTTGAGGGCCCTGGCAGGGACGGCAGGGCCCGGTACGGTGACTGAGGTCGGAGTGGAGGACATAGCGGCAGCGCTTGGCCCGTCAGCAGATGCCGGCCGGGCTTGTTGTTCTGGATACCGTGGCGGCAGGCCACGGCGGCAACAGCATTCAGACGGTCACGGCCAGGCGTGGGTTCCGCGCGCCCCTCAGGCGTCGCCGGCTTCGAGCAGCGAAAGCGCCGTACGCAGCGCCGGCAGCCGGCTGGCGAGCTCCTGCACGCGCACGGCATCCGCCGCGCGCTGCGGCGCGGCCCAGATCGCCTCGGGGAAATGGGTGTCCCAGCGGTAGCGCGGGATGATGTGCCAGTGCAGGTGCGGCACCATATTGCCAAAGGCCGCCAGGTTGACCTTGTCCGGCGCCATGACCTCGCGCACCACCCGTTCGACACGTGCGACCAGCCGCATCAGCCAGGCCTGGTCGGCATCCTCCAGGTCGCTCAACTCGGCCACGTGATCGTTCCAGACGATGCGGCAGAAGCCCGGGAAACGGTCATGCTCGACCAGGATCAGCCGGGCGCGGTCGCCCATCCAGACCAGTTCGCCGCCGTCGGTCTCGCACAAGGGGCAGTTGGGTACGCGCGCCATCGTCGAGACTCAGACCAGCACCCGTTCGATGCCACCGGCATTGGCCTTGGCGACATACTCAGGCATCCAGTTCTCCCCAAGCAGGTGCTTGGCCATCTCGATCACGATGTAGTCCGCCTGCACCGAAGCATCTTCCTTGTAGCGCGACAGCCCCTGCAGGCACGACGGGCAGCTGGTCAGGATCTTGACGTCGCCGGTGAAGCCGTCGGCGCGCAGCTTGTCGGCGCCCTTGGTCATTTCCTCTTCCTTGCGGAAGCGGACCTGGGTCGAGATATCCGGACGCGTCACCGCCAGCGTGCCCGATTCACCGCAGCAGCGCTCGTTCTTCTCGATCTTGCCCAGGCCGGTGTTGCCGCCCATCAGGTCATTGACCAGCTTGGTCGGGTCCATGGTCTTGATCGGGGTGTGGCAGGGATCGTGGTACATGTAGCGCGTACCGGTCACGCCTTCCAGCTTCACACCCTTCTCTAGCAGGTATTCGTGGATGTCGATGATGCGGCAGCCCGGGAAGATCTTGTCGAATTCATACCCGGCAAGCTGGTCGTAGCACGTGCCGCAGCTGACCACCACGGTCTTGATGTCGAGGTAGTTCAGCGTATTGGCCACGCGGTGGAACAGCACGCGGTTGTCGGTGACGATCTTCTCGGCCTTGTCGTACTGGCCGTTGCCGCGCTGCGGATAGCCGCAGCACAGGTAGCCCGGCGGCAGCACGGTCTGCACGCCGACGTGCCACAGCATCGCCTGCGTGGCCAGGCCCACCTGCGAGAACAGCCGCTCCGAGCCGCAGCCCGGGAAGTAGAACACCGCCTCCGTTTCCGGCGTGGTCGCCTTCGGGTCGCGGATGATCGGCACGATCTCGTTGTCTTCGATGTCGAGCAGCGCGCGCGCGGTCTTCTTGGGCAGGTTGCCCGGCATCTTCTTGTTGATGAAGTGGATCACCTGCTCGCGCACCGGCGCCTTGCCCACGGTCGCGGGCGGATGCGCGGTCTGCTTCTTGGCGAATTTCTTCAGCACGTCATTGCCGAGGCGCTGCGCCTTGTAGCCCCAGTCGATCATGACCTTGCGGGTCAGGTTGATGGTCTCGGGGTTGGTGGCGTTGAGGAAAAACATCGACGCCGCGGTGCCGGGGTTGAACTTCTTCTGCCCCATCTTGCGCAGCAGGTTGCGCATGTTCATCGACACGTCGCCGAAGTCGATCTTGACCGGGCACGGCGTCACGCACTTGTGGCACACGGTGCAGTGGTCGGCCACGTCGGAGAACTCGTCCCAGTGCTTGACCGAAATGCCGCGGCGGGTCTGCTCTTCGTACAGGAAGGCCTCGACCAGAAGCGAGGTCGCCAGGATCTTGTTGCGCGGGCTGTACAGCAGGTTGGCGCGCGGCACGTGGGTGGCGCACACCGGCTTGCACTTGCCGCAGCGCAGGCAGTCCTTGACGCTCTCGGCAATCGCGCCGATATCGCTCTGCTGCATGATGATCGACTCATGCCCCATCAGGCCGAACGACGGCGTGTAGGCATTGCGCAGGTCGGCGCCGGGCAGCAGCTTGCCCTTGTTGAAGCGCCCTTGCGGATCGACCTTCAGCTTGTAGGCGCGGAAGTCGCCGATCTCTTCCTCGGTCAGGAATTCCAGCTTGGTGATGCCGATGCCGTGCTCGCCCGAGATCACGCCGTCGAGCGACCGCGCCAGGTCCATGATGCGGGCCACCGCGCGGTGCGCGTCCTGCAGCATGTCGTAGTCGTCGGAGTTGACCGGGATATTGGTGTGCACGTTGCCGTCGCCGGCGTGCATGTGCAGCGCCACGAAGACGCGGCCGCGCAGCACCTGCTTGTGGATCCTCTGGGCCTCGTCCAGGATCGGCTTGAACTCGCCGCCGTTGAAGATCTTGCGCAATTCGGCGCGGATCTCGGCCTTCCAGGACACGCGGATGGTGCGGTCCTGCAGCAGGTGGAACACGGTGGCGTCAGGCTGCTGCTGCAGGCGCGCATCGAACTCCTGCCCCAGCAGTCCCAGCCCGTGCCCGATCAGCGAGGCCTTGGCCTGCGTCAGCGGCACGTCCATGTGGTCCTGCAGGTAACGCCAGCGCGCGCGGATCTCGCGCAGCAGCGTCAGAGCGTGCTGCACGCGGTCTTCCAGCAGCTCGGCGCTGGGGATCTCGTTGGCGTCGTCGCTGCGGCCCAGCGGCAGGTTGCCGCGCGCGAAGAACGCTTCGAGCGTGTCGACCAGCTTGAGCTTGCTCTTGATCGACAGCTCGATATTGATGCGCTCGATGCCGTCGGTGTACTCGCCCATGCGATTGAGCGGGATCACCACGTCTTCATTGATCTTGAAGGCGTTGGTGTGCTTGGCAATGGCGGCGGTGCGCGACCGGTCGAGCCAGAACTTCTTGCGCGCCTCGGGGCTGACGGCGATAAAGCCTTCGCCGCTCTTGCCGTTGGCCATGCGGATCACTTCCGAGGTGGCGCGCGCCACCGCGTCTTCATCGTCGCCGACGATATCGCCGATCAGCACCATCTTCGGGAAGGCGTTGCGCTTGCTCTTGGTGGCGTAGCCGACCGCGCGCAGGTAGCGCTCGTCCAGGTGCTCCAGGCCGGCCAGGATGGCACCGCCGGGCTTCCTGGTCTCGGCGTCGAGGAAGTCCTTGATCTCGACGATGCTCGGGATGGCGTCGCGCGCCTGGCCGAAGAACTCCAGGCAGACCGTGCGGATGAATTTCGGCATGCGGTGCAGGATCCAGCGCGCGCTGGTGATGATGCCGTCGCAGCCTTCCTTCTGCACGCCGGGCAGGCCGGCCAGGAACTTGTCGGTGACGTCCTTGCCCAGGCCTTCCTTGCGGAACTTGCGGCCCTCGATGGCCAGCGTCTCGGTGCGCAGCACCTTCTCGCCCGGCGCACGGTTGCCGTCCGACCACTTCAGCTCGAAGGTGGCAACCGGCACGTCGTGGATCTTGCCCAGGTTGTGGTCCAGCCGGGTGATCTCGAGCCAGTTGCCCTCCGGGTCCACCATGCGCCACCAGGCCAGGTTGTCCAGCGCGGTGCCCCACAGCACGGCCTTCTTGCCGCCGGCGTTCATGGCCACGTTGCCGCCGATGCACGAGGCATCGATCGAGGTCGGGTCGACCGCGAACACCAGGCCGGCCTTGTCGGCCGCATCGGCCACGCGGCGCGTCACCACGCCGGCGCCGGAGAAGATGGTCGCGACCTGATGCGACACACCGGGCAGGTCGGTCTGCTCGACCGGGCCGAGCTGTTCCAGCTTCTCGGTATTGATCACCGCGCTCATCGGCGTCAGCGGCACGGCGCCGCCGGTATAGCCGGTGCCGCCCCCGCGCGGGATGATGGTGAGGCCCAGCTCGAAGCAGCCCTTGACCAGGCCGGCGATCTCTTCCTCGGTATCCGGCGTCAGTACGACGAACGGGTATTCCACGCGCCAGTCGGTGGCGTCGGTCACGTGCGAGACGCGCGACAGGCCATCGAACTTGATGTTGTCCTTCTGCGTGACCTTGCCCAGCACGCGCTGGGCGCGCTTGCGCAGGTCGTAGGCCGCGGCGAATTCGTTCTTGAAGTCCTCGATCGCCTGCTTGGCGAAGGCGACCAGCTGCTCCACGCGGTGCGACCGATCCTCGGCGGCGGGCTCGGCGTGCTCGGCACGGTCGGCGGCGCGGCGCTTCTCGATCTCGTTCAGGCGGTGGTGCAGCGCGCTGACCAGCATCTGGCGGCGCTTGGGATTTTCCAGCAGGTCGTCCTGCAGGTAGGGATTGCGGCGGACCACCCAGATATCGCCCAGCACCTCGTACAGCATGCGGGCGGAGCGGCCGGTGCGGCGCTCACTGCGCAGCTCGTCCAGGATGCGCCAGGCTTCCTCGCCGAGCAGGCGGATGACAATCTCGCGGTCCGAGAAGGACGTGTAGTTATAGGGAATTTCACGCAGGCGCGGCGGGGCGTCCTGCGCGGCGAGCTTGGCGTCGAGCACGAGTGGGGCGTTCATTAGGGGACCGCTTCCTGCTGCGCACGGGGACAGTGCGCGAATCGTTCATTAAAGGGCGATTGTACTGCAAGGCCCGGTTTCGCCGCGCCGCAACATCAAGGAATCCTTGTTGGAACAAGGGATTAGGCGACATTTGGGCGGTGGCACTGGCGCCCCGCGGTGGTGCCGGCGGCGCATCGGATCAGAACCAGGCCTTCCACATTTGCGCAATGTTGTGCCAAAAGCTGTCCGGGATCCACAGCAGGCTGGCGGTCATAAACAGATAGCGGATGAACTTGCCGACCGCCATCCAGGCCAGGCTGGGCCAGAACGAGAGGCGCAGCCAGCCTGCCAAAGTGCACAATGGATCACCAATTCCAGGCAGCCACGAGAACAGCAGCGTGGGCGGCCCAAGCCGGCGCATCCACCGGAAGTAGCGCGCGTCGAGCTTGGGCTTGGGCGGCTTGCGCGTGTGCTCGCGATGCTCCAGGTGCTCAAGGTCGTGCTCGCGCGCCCGGCGCCGCTTGTGATAGCGCACCAGCGCCAGCTTGGCGGCATAGCCCAGCCACCAGTCGATGGCACCGCCCACGGTGTTGCCGGCGGTGGCCACCACGATCGCCGGCCAAAACATCTCCGGGTTGAGCTTGACGTAGCCGAACACCGCCGGCTCCGAGCCCAGCGGCAGCAGCGTGGCCGAGATCAGGCTGACCACAAAGATCGCGGGCAGGCCCACCTTGGGCAGGGCAATGGTTTCAAACAGCCAGTCGAAGAAGGCTTCCATGTAAGGGTGGCAGGTGCCAGTGGGCGCGGCTCATTCTAGCTGCTGTGCCCCGAACGGGGCGCGGGCAAACCACATGGCAGCGCCCCACGATTTGTGATTAACTGTTAGAGCCTGTTGTGGCCAATCGTTCGCCGGCCGCAGCATTCGCGCCAGCATTGAAGCCGCTCGCCGCGTGCGCTGGCGCACCTACAGCAGTTGTAGCGGCAGCACCAATATCACGAATTAGCCGTCCTATAGCCGTCTTAAGCGGCAGTACCGCGTCGTGGCCAGTCCCACGCAGTTCGTTCGGGATTTCGGGCAATTGGTCATGCGCGTCCACCCCACATGGAGACAAGCATGGCGATTCCGATCCGCCTGACGGTCAACGGCAAGCCCGTTGACGCGCAGGTAGAACCCAACACCCTCCTGGTCCAGTTCCTGCGCGAGCAGTTGCGCCTGACCGGCACCCACGTCGGCTGCGACACCGCGCAGTGCGGCGCCTGCACGGTCCACCTGGATGGCCGGGCGGTCAAGTCGTGCAACCTGCTGGCGGTGCAGGCCGACGGCGCCAAGGTCACCACCATCGAGGGCCTGGCCGCTCCCGGCACGCTGCACCCGATGCAGGAAGCCTTCCGCGAATGCCACGGCCTGCAATGCGGCTTCTGCACGCCCGGCATGGTGATGAGCGCCACCGCGCTGGTGCAGGAACACCCCGGCGCCGACGCCGCCACCATCCGCGCGCACCTGGAAGGCAACCTGTGCCGCTGCACGGGCTACCACAACATCGTGCGCGCAGTGCAGCAGGGCCAGGCGGCCATGCAGGGCACCACCGCCAGCGCGGAATAAGGGGGACCGGCCATGAACGCACCCGAGAACCAACGCCTGGTAGGCGCGCCCGTCAAGCGCAAGGAAGACTATCGCTTCCTGACCGGCAACGGCCAGTACACCGACGACATCGTGCTGCCGCAGCAAAGCTACGCGTACTTCCTACGCTCGCCGCACGCGCATGCGCGCATCCGCTCGATCGACAAGACCGAGGCCCTGGCCGCGCCCGGCGTGATCGCCGTGCTGACCGGCGACGAACTGGCGGCCGACAAGGTCGGCGGCCTGCCCTGCGGCTGGCTGATCCACAGCATCGACGGCACGCCGATGAAGGAGCCGCCGCACCCGGTGATCGCCCACGACAAGGTGCGCCACGTCGGCGACCAGGTCGCGCTGGTCATCGCCGAGACGCTGCAGCAGGCACGCGACGCGGCAGAGAAGATCGACGTCGACTATGAAGAGCTGCCCGCCGTGGTCAGCGCCGCCGATGCCGCCAAGGCTGCCACCCTGGTGCATGACGACGTGCCCGCCAACACCTGCTACACCTGGGGCCACGGCGACAAGGCCGCCACCGACGCCGCCTTTGCCAAGGCCGCCCACGTGACCACGCTGGACATCGTCAACAACCGGCTGATCCCCAACGCGATCGAGCCGCGCGCGGTCAACGCCAGCTACACGCGCCAGGACGACAGCTACACCGTCTACGTGGCCAACCAGAACCCGCACGTCGAACGCCTGCTGATGGGCGCGTTCGTGCTGGGGCTGCCCGAATCGCGCCTGCGCATCATCGCGCCGGACGTGGGCGGCGGCTTCGGCTCCAAGATCTTCCTGTACCCGGAAGACGTGGCGCTGACCTGGGCCTCGAAGAAGATCGGCCGCCCGGTCAAGTGGACCGCGGACCGCTCCGAGTCCTTTCTGACCGATGCGCACGGCCGCGACCATGTGACCAGGGCCGAGCTGGCGCTCGACGCCGACGGCAAGTTCCTGGCGATGCGGGTGCATACCACCGCCAATATGGGCGCCTACCTGTCGACCTTCGCCAGCAGCGTGCCCACCATCCTGTATGCGACGCTGCTGGCGGGCCAGTACGCCACGCCCGCGATCTACGCCGAAGTGCAGTCGGTCTTCACCAACACCGCACCGGTGGATGCCTACCGCGGCGCCGGCCGGCCCGAGGCCACCTATGTGGTCGAGCGCCTGGTCGAAACCGCCGCGCACGAGATGAAGATCGACCCGGCCGAGCTGCGCCGCAAGAACTTCATCCGCCAGTTCCCGTACGCCACGCCGGTGGGCCTGACCTATGACACCGGCGACTACGAGCCATGCCTGGCGCGCGCGCAGGAGCTGGCCGACGTCAAGGGCTTCCCGGCCCGGCGCGACGAAGCGAAGCAGCGCGGCAAGCTGCGCGGCCTGGGCTATTCCTGCTATATCGAGGCCTGCGGGCTGGCGCCGTCGAATATCGCCGGCGCGCTGGGCGCGCGCGCGGGGCTGTTCGAGGTGGGCGAGATCCGCGTGCACCCGACCGGCACCGTGACCGTGTTCACCGGCTCGCACAGCCATGGCCAGGGGCACGAGACCACCTTTGCGCAGGTGGTCGCCGACCGGCTCGGGCTGCAGCTGGACCAGGTCGAGATCGTGCACGGCGACACCGGCCGGGTGCCGTTCGGCATGGGCACCTACGGCTCGCGCTCGCTGGCGGTGGGCGGCTCGGCCATCGTCAAGGCGCTCGACAAGATCGAGGCCAAGGCCAAGAAGATCGCCGCGCACCTGCTGGAAGCCGCCGACACCGACATCGAGTTCAGCAACGGCGTGTTCCGCGTGGCCGGCACCGACCGCACCAAGACCTTCGGCGAGGTCGCGCTGTCCGCCTACGTGCCGCACAACTATCCGCTCGACAAGCTGGAGCCGGGCCTGAACGAAAATGCGTTCTACGACCCGACCAACTTCACCTACCCGTCCGGCGCCTATGTGTGCGAGGTGGAGGTCGATCCCGATACCGGCGAGTCGCAGGTGGTCAAGTTCACCGCGGTGGACGACTTCGGCAACATCATCAACCCGATGATCGTCGAAGGCCAGGTCCATGGCGGCATCGGCCAGGGGCTGGGCCAGGCCATGCTGGAGCAGTGCATCTACGACAACGACAGCGGCCAGTTGCTGACGGGTTCGTACATGGACTACGCCATGCCGCGCGCCGGCGACCTGCCCGACTTCACCGTCGAGACCGCCACCGGCACGCCCTGCACGCACAACCCGCTGGGCGTGAAGGGCTGCGGCGAGGCCGGCGCGATCGGCTCGCCGCCGGCGTTCATCAATGCGCTGGTGGATGCGCTCAGCCCGCTGGGCGTGAAGGACATCCAGATGCCCGCCACGCCGCACCGGGTCTGGCAGGCCATCCAGGCCGCCCGGCCGTGACCCCTGCACACCGCAAAGGAAACCGACATGTACGCATTCAATTTTGAACGCGCCGCGGATGCCAAGGCGGCCGTGGCCACGCTCAAGGCCGATCCCGACGCCAAGTTTCTCGGCGGCGGCCAGAGCCTGCTGGCCGCGATGAAGCTGCGGCTGGCCGCGCCCTCCGTGCTGGTGGACGTGGCGCGCATTCCCGGCATGGCCGAGATCCGCGTCGAAGGCAATGAGATCGTGGTCGGCGCCGCCGCGCGCCATGCCGATGTGGCCGAGCATGCCGAGGTGCGCCAGCGCATCCCGGCGCTGGCGGCACTGGCCGGCGGCATCGGCGACCGCCAGGTGCGCGCCATGGGCACCATCGGCGGCGCGCTCGCCAATGACGATCCCGCTGCCGACTATCCCGCGGCTGTGCTGGGGCTGGGAGCGACCGTGGTCACCGACCGCCGCACCATCGCCGCCGACGACTTCTTCAAGGGCCTCTATGAAACCGCGCTGGAACCGGATGAGCTGATCACCGCGGTGCGCTTCCCGATCCCGGAGCAGGCGGCCTACGCCAAGTTCCGCAACCCGGCCTCGCGCTTCGCGCTGGTGGGCGTGATGGTGGCGCGCACCAGCAACACGGTGCGCGTGGCGGTGACAGGCGCGGCCGACAGCGTGTTCCGCTGCCAGCCGCTGGAGCAGGCGCTGTCGGCCAGCTTCACCGCGCAGGCGGCGCGTGGAGTGAAAGTCGATGCGTCGACGCTGAACGCCGACCTGCATGCGTCGGCGGAGTACCGGGCGCATCTGATCCCGGTGCTGGCGGCGCGGGCGGTGGAGGCGGCGGCGAAGGGGTAGCGCTTCCCGCTGCCGCATGTTGTCTCCCCCTCTCCCGCTCGGCGGGAGAGGGCGCAAACCGCCGGCGTATTTTCCGCATCGGCACACAAGATTGCTCATGCTTCCCACCTCCATCGACGACACCATCGCCCAGCTGGAACGCCAGCAATACTTCGCCGACCGCGAGACCGCCACGGTGCTCTATCTCGCCATGCGCATGCAGCGGCCGCTGTTCCTGGAAGGCGAGCCCGGCGTCGGCAAGACCGCCATGGCGCATGCGATGGCGGGCGTGCTCGGCACGCGGCTGCTGCGGCTGCAATGCTATGAAGGGCTGGACGCGGCCAGCGCGCTGTACGAATGGGACTACCCGCGCCAGATCATGGCGCTGCGCCTGGCCGAGGCACGCGGCGAGCGGCCCGAGGCGCAGTCGCTGTACCACGACGACTACCTGCTCAAGCGTCCGCTGCTGGAATCACTGCTGCCCGACCCTGCCGCACCGGAAGTCCCGCGCGTGCTGCTGATCGACGAGATCGACCGCGCCGACGAACCGTTCGAAGCCTTCCTGCTGGAGGTGCTGTCCGAATTCCAGGTGTCGATCCCCGAGATCGGCGTGATTCGCGCCGAGCGTCCGCCGCTGATCGTGATCACCTCCAACCGCACCCGCGAAGTCCACGACGCCCTCAAGCGCCGCTGCCTGTACCAGTGGATGGGCTACCCGGAGCGCGACCGCGAACTGCAGATCGTGGCCGCGCGCGCCCCCGAGGCCGCTGCGGCGCTGCAGGCCCAGGCGATCGACTTTATCCACCGGCTGCGCGGCATCGACCTGTTCAAGGCGCCGGGCATCGCCGAGGCCATCGACTGGTGCCGCGCGCTGTCGGCGCTGGGCGCGACCGAGCTCGATCCGCAGTCCGTGCGCGACACGCTGGGCGTGCTGCTCAAGTATCAGGACGACCTGGCGCGCGTGGATGGTCCCACCGTGGCCGAGCTGCTGGCGGGTGCCACGCCGGGGGGCTGAAGATGGCCACGCTGCACGCCGCCGTACGGCCTGCCGCACCGGCCCTCCCGGTGCTGGCGCGCAACGTCACGCACTTCATGCGGCTGTTGCGCGACGGCGGCTTCGCGCTGTCGCCGGCCCATGCGGTCGATGCCTTGCAGGCGCTGCGCCATGTCGATATCGGCCAGCGCGACGAGGTGCGCGCCGCGCTGGCGGCGCTGGTGCTGTCCGGCCCCGACCAGCGCCCGCTGTTCGATGCCGCCTTCGACCTGTTCTGGCGCGATCCCGACTGGGAAGGCAAGCTGCGCGCGCTGCTGCTGCCGCGCGTCGACAGCGGCGCGCCGCCGCCCAAACGCAGCAACCGGCTGGCCGATGCCCTGGCCGCACGCCAGCCCGAAACGCCATCGCGGCCCGCGCAGACCGAGGCCGAGCGCATCCACGTGCCGCTGACCTTCTCCGACCAGGAACGCCTGGCGCAGCGCGACTTTGAAACCCTGACCGCGCAGGAGTGGCGCGCGCTGCAGCACCTGGTGCGCACGCGCCGCGCCCATCTTGCACTGCAGCGCACCCGCCGCCTGCGCGCCGCCACCTGCGGCACCCATGCCGACCTGCGCGCCAGCGCGCGCCTGGCGGTGCGCCAGCATGGCGAGTGGCTGCGCTGGAAATTCCGCAAGCACGCCGAGCGCAAGCCGCCGGTGGTGCTGCTGCTCGACATCTCCGGCTCGATGAGCCAGTACTCGCGCGCGGTGCTGTACTTCTGCCATGCGCTGATGCAGTCGCGCGAGCGGCTGTCGGTATTCCTGTTCGGCACGCGGCTGACCAACATCACGCGATCGCTGCGCGAACGCGACCCGGACGAGGCCGTCGCGGTGATCACCGGCCAGGTGCGCGACTGGGCCGGCGGCACCCGCATCGGCGCCGCGCTGGCCAGCTTCAACCGCCACTGGGCGCGGCGCACGCTGTCCGGGCGCGCCACCGTGCTGCTAGTCACCGACGGCCTGGACCACGAGCATATCGAGCTGCTCGGCGACGAAATGGCACGGCTGCGCCGCTTTGCGCACCGCATCGTCTGGCTCAACCCGCTGCTGCGCTACCCCGGCTTCACCCCGCAGGCGCGTGGCGTGCAAGCCATCCTGCCGCACGTGGACGCACTGCGCCCGGCCCATAACCTGGACAGCCTGCTGGCGCTCGAGACGCTGCTGTCCGACCATGGCGGCCCGCCCCGGGCCGCCACCCCTGCCCTCGCCAGGCACAACAAGGAAGCCCCGCCATGGAAATGAACCAGAGCCAGCGCCTGCCGGTCCCGCAGCAGGTGGCATGGGAAGCGCTCAACGACACCGAGCTGCTCAAGCAATGCATCCCGGGATGTGAGAGTATCGAGCCCGACGGCGACAACGCCTACCAGCTGGCCCTGACGGCCGCGGTAGGCCCGGTCAAGGCGCGCTTCAAGGGCCGCATGGCACTGGAAGACATCCAGGCCCCCGACAGCTACACCATCCGTTTCGATGGCCAGGGGGGCGCGGCGGGCTTCGGCAAGGGCAGCGCCCAGGTCCGGCTGGAAGCAGACGGTGACGAGACCGTGCTGACCTACACCGTCAACGCCCACGTGGGGGGCAAGATCGCACAGATCGGCTCGCGGCTGGTGGACGCCGCGGCACGCAAGATGGCAGATACCTTCTTTGCGCGCTTCACCGAGGTCGTCACCCCTGACGCCACCGACGACACGCCAGCGGCCGAGGGCGCCCCCGCCGCAGCCGCCGGCGACAATGAACCAACAGAGGAACCGAAGCGGAAACGATCATGGACAGCGTGGATCTCGAAGTCCTGAAGAACAGCGTGCAGTGGCAGCAGCAAGGCCATCGTGTGCTGCTGGTCACGGTAGTGCGGACCTGGGGCTCGTCGCCCCGGCCCGAAGGCGCGATGCTGGCCGTGCGCGACGACGGCCTGGTGGTGGGCTCGGTCTCGGGCGGCTGCATCGAGGACGACATCATCGACCGCGTGCGCCGGCAGGGCATTACCGCCGACCACCCGGAAGCGATCAAGTACGGCATCAGCGCCGAGGAAGCCCACCGCTTCGGGCTGCCCTGCGGTGGCACCATCGAGCTGGTGACCGAACCGCTGACCCCGGCCAGCGGCATCGCCGAGCTGCTCGATGCCGTTGAGAACGGCCGCCTGGTCGCGCGCACGCTCGACATGGCTACCGGCACCGCCACGCTGGGCCCGGCCAACGCCACCGACGGGCTGGTATTCGACGGCAAGACCCTGCTGACCATCCACGGCCCGCGCTACCGCATGCTGGTGATCGGCGCCGGGCAGCTGTCCAAGTACCTGTGCCAGATCGCCGTGGGCCTGGGCTTCCAGGTCACCGTGTGCGACCCGCGCGAGGAATACACCGAGACCTGGGACATCCCCGGCGTGACCATGGTGCGCACCATGCCGGACGACACCGTCACCGACATGAAGCTGGACGAGCGCTGCGCCGTGATCGCGCTCACGCACGACCCCAAGCTGGACGACCTGGCGCTGATGGAAGCGCTGCGCACCAAGGCCTTCTATGTGGGCGCGCTGGGTTCGCGCCGCAACAACCAGGCACGCCGCGAACGCCTCAAGGAATTCGACCTGACCGAGCTGCAGCTGGCGCGGCTGCATGGCCCCGTGGGCATCTACATCGGCAGCCGCACGCCGCCGGAGATCGCCATCTCGATCCTGGCCGAGGTGATCGCGGCCAGGAACCACGTATCGCTGCCCGACATCCTGCAGGTGGAAGGCGCCAAGGCCGCACGCGAGATGGCTGCCAGCACCGGCAGCAGCTGCGACGTCGCGCCCGATCCCACCTGACGACTTCGCGAGTGCCGCCATGACTGCCGCCCCCAACGCTCCCCTGCTCCGCACCGACCTGCCCACCGGCATCCTGCTGGCCGCGGGCTACGGCCGCCGCTTCGACGCCGCCGGCAAACGCAACAAGCTGCTGGAGGTGCTGCCCGGCGGCCGCTCCGTGGCCTGGCGCAGCTCCCGCACGCTGGCCGCGGCGCTGCCGGAATCGATCGCCGTCATTCGTCCGGGCAACCCGGCACTGGCGGAGGAACTGCGCCGCGGCGGCTGCCGCGTGGTGGAGTCGCCCGACGCCGAAGCCGGCATGGGCGCAGCCCTGCGTGCCGCCGTGGCGGCCACGCCCGAAGCGCGCGGCTGGGTGGTGGCGCTGGCGGATATGCCCTGGCTGCCGATGGAACTGATCCGGGCGGTGGCGTTGACGATCACCACGCCGGATACCATCGCCGCGCCCTGGCGCAACGGGCAGCGCGGGCATCCCGTGGGTTTCGGCGCGGCCTGGCGTGAGGAATTGCTGAAGCTGGATGGGGATGAGGGCGCGCGGGCGTTGCTGAAGGACAAGCCTGTGACGCGGATACTGACTGAGGATGAAGGGGCGTTTCGCGATATTGATACGCCAGGAGACTTGAAGTGACGCTGACAGCCGCGGCCTGCTTCGTTTTTTGAGCCTGCGCAGCAGCCGCAGGCGTCCCCGCGATGCGGCTGGGAGCAGGCGGCCTACACCCTGCATGGGGATCGTTCAATAGTGGGTGATCGAAGGCACTGTCCCTGACTCACCTGGCGTAGCAGGGTCGAACGAGCAACCACGCCAAAACGGCAAGCACCGCCGTATGAACCACCAACGCCGTGT
>NZ_JFJW01000098.1:116679-121408 GCF_000611125.1 Cupriavidus sp. SK-4 | reverse complement strand
GGCTACGCCGGCGAAACAGCCACGCTAGTCAAGAGCGATGAGGTACCGCACGCCCCCAACCAGCCCTCACTCACCCAATCCCCCCTGCCACCTCACTGGTCTTCACCGCCATGATGAAATCATTCCGGTGCAAGCCCTTGATCTTCTTGGTCCGCCACGACACCGTGGCATGCCCCCACCCAAAGCTGATCTCCGGATGATGCCCCTGCGCCTCGGCCAGCTGCCCGACGCCGTTCACGAACGCCAACGCCTGCGCAAAATTGCCGAAGGTGAAACGCCGTTCGAGCCGCGTCGCGCTATCGACCAGCTCCCACCCCGGCGCCTGCTGCAATAAATCCTCGGCCTCAGCCGGCGTCAGCGGCGGCACGCCGCCACGGCAAGGCGTGCACGATTGCGCTGCCAGGTCTTCGCTCATGGTCATGCTCCCCGACCGGAAGACAGCCCGCCTCTCAGGCCCCTTCGGTCTCAGTCAGTGCGCGCAGGAACTCACCGCTCCACCAGTGCACATCCTGCGCGCGGATGCGCTCCAGCAGTTTCTGGTGCCGCTGCTGGCGCTCGGCCAGCGGCATATGTAGCGCCTGCTGGATCGCCTGCGCGGTGGCGCGCGTGTCGTACGGATTGACCAGCAGCGCCTCGCGCAGCTGCTCGGCTGCCCCGGCAAAACGCGACAGCACCAGCACCCCCGGGTCCTCCGGGTCCTGCGCGGCGATAAACTCCTTGGCCACCAGGTTCATGCCGTCGCGCAGCGGCGTCACCAGCGCCACGCGGCTGGCGCGGCACAGGCCGGGCAGCCGCTTGCGCGCGGTGGTGCGGTGGATATAGCGCACCGGCATCCAGTCCAGCTCACCGAACTCGCCGTTGATGGCGCCGCTCAGCTGCTCCATCTCGCGGCGCAGGTCGACGTAGGCATCGACCGACTCGCGCGAGGGCGCGGCGATCTGCACCAGCGTCGCGCTCGAACGGTTCTCGGGGTACTCGGCCAGCAGCCGGTAGAACGCCTTGAGCCGATGCGGCAGGCCCTTGGAATAGTCAAGCCGGTCGATGCCCAGCAGCAGCCGGCGGCGCGCGTACTGCGCGCACATCATCTCGTAGGTTTCCTGCGCGTCCGCGCCGCGGCCCAGCTCCATGAACTCATCGACGTCGATGCCGATGGGGAAGGCCTGCGCCCGCACCGTGCGGTGGAAGGCGCGGTAGCGGTGCTCGCCCATGGGCTCGGCCTGCGCTTCGGCCTGCACGTAGCGCGAGAAGTGCTCGACATCCGCATGGCTCTGGAAGCCGAGCAGGTCGTAGGCGAACAGTGCGCGCATCAGCCACTCGTGCTGCGGGATGGCGGCCAGGATCAGCGGCGGCGGCAACGGCACATGCAGGAAGAAGCCGATCTTCTGGCCACAGCCGATCGCGCGCAGCTCTGAGGCCAGCGGGATCAGGTGGTAGTCATGGATCCAGATGATGTCGTCGGGCTGCAGCAGCGGCGCCAGCTTGCGCGCGAACAGCTGGTTCACGCGCCGGTACCCGTTCAGGAAATTGGAGTCGAAGTCCGCCAGGTCCAGCCGGTAGTGGAACACCGGCCACAGCACGCCGTTGCTGTAGCCCAGGTAGTAGGCGTCGTGATCCTCGCGGCTCAGGTCGACGGTGGCCAGCGTCACGTTGCCGGCCTGCTGCAGGTGCAGGTCGCCTTCACCCGGCGTGCCGCCCTGGGCGGTTTCCAGCGCCTTGCCGCTCCAGCCGAACCACATGCCGCCGGTCTGGCGCAGGGCTTCGGATAGCGCGACGGCGAGGCCGCCCGCCGCCACGTTGCGGGGATCGGCGACCCGGTTGGATACCGCTACAAGTCTTGGCATATGTTGTTCTTGGAGTCCTCTGTTCTGGTTGCCGTGGATGCCGTGGGCGCAGGCGGCTCAGATCACCGTGTCCCACGGCGCCGACAGCCGCATCGCGCCATTGATCAGCCCGACCATCGAATACGTCTGCGGGAAATTGCCCCACATCTCGCCGGTCACGGGATGGGTATCCTCGGACAGCAGCCCCAGCGGATTGCGCGAGGCCAGCATCGATTCGAAGATCTCGCGCGCTTCCTCGCGCCGGCCGATGCGTGCAAGGGCATCGATGCGCCAGAACGTGCAGATGTTGAACGCGGTCTCGGGCTTGCCGAAATCGTCGGGCGCCTCGTAGCGGCGCATATAAGGTCCGTCGCACAGCGATGCCTCCAGCGCCTTGACGGTGGCGATGAAGCGCGGATCGCGCGGCTCGATGAAATTGACTTCGGCCATCAGCAGCACGCTGGCATCCAGCTCGCGCCCGCCGAAGCTTTCGGCGAAGGCCTGGCGCTCTTCGCTCCAGGATTCGGCCAGGATGCGCTCCTTCATGCGCTCGGCATGGTCGTGCCAGTAGGCGGCGCGCGCCTGCAGCTGGAGCTTGTCGGCAACCTTGGCGAGGCGGTCGCAGGCGGCCCAGCTCATCAGCGCCGACGACGTATGCACGCGCGCCCGCGTGCGCAGCTCCCACATGCCGGCGTCGGGGGTGCCGAACACTTTCACGGCCTGTTCGCCCACTTCTTCCAGCCGGCGGAATTCAGCGGGGCCGCCGCGGTGCAGCAGCCGGTGGTCATGGAAGGCCTGGGCCGCGCCCAGCACCACGTTGCCGTAGACGTCGTGCTGGAAGTGCTCCTGCGCCTGGTTGCCCACGCGCACCGGGCCCATGCCGCGGTAGCCGGGCAGGTGGTCGAGCATGCTTTCAGGCAGCTCGCGCTCCAGGCCGATGCCGTACAGCGGCTGGATATGCCCGTCCTGCGACTGCATCACCACGTTGGACAGCCAGCGCAGGTAGTCCTCCATGGTGCCGACCTCGGACAGGCTGTTGAGCGCGCGCACCACGAAGAAGGCGTCGCGCAGCCAGCAGAAGCGGTAGTCCCAGTTGCGGCCGCTGCCCGGCGCCTCGGGAATGCTGGTGGTCATCGCCGCGACGATGGCGCCGGTCTCTTCGAACAGCGACATCTTCAGCGTGATGGCCGCGCGGATCACCGCATCCTGCCATTCGCGCGGCACCGCCAGGCGGCGGCTCCACAGGCGCCAGTAGGCGGTGGTCTCCTGCTCGAAGTCGCGCGCGGTTTCTTCCACGCCGTGCGCGAGGGTCTCGTCCGGGCCGAGGATAAAGTTGTACCCGCGCGTGACCAGGAACGGCGTATGCGACAGCACATAGGCCATCGGCGCGTCGGTGGTCATGCGCAGGGTCATGTCGTCGCCGATATAGCGCACGTGGCTGCTGCCGCGCGTCGTCTGCGGCGCCTTGCGGCCCCACTCGAAGCGCGGCGCCACCACCACGCGCACGCGCGGCGCGCCGCGCACCGGGCGGATGCGCCGTACCAGCGTGGTCGGGCGGAAGTAGCGCCCCAGCCGGAAGAAGCGCGGCGCAAAGTCGGTGATCTCCAGGCAGTTGCCGTGGATGTCCGTCAGCCGCGTGCGCAGCACCGCGGTGTTGGGCTCGTACCATTGCCGCGACGACTGGAAGTCTTCGATCTCGATCGAGAAATGGCCGGCGTTCTCGCTCGGGTCCAGCAGGGCGTTGAACACCGGGTCGCCATCGAAGCGCGGCAGGCACGACCAGACAATGCGCGCGCGGCAGTCCACCAGCGCAGAGATGGCGCAGTTGCCGATCATGCCAAGCGACAACGACGGATTGGCAAAACGGCTGCCGCCGTCGACAGTCTTGTGCACGCCTTCGGTCGGCGGCTGGCCCGGTTCGCTCGGGCTGCTCGGATTGGTCACAGCGATACCTCCCTCAGGATGTCGTTGTGCGCCGGGCCGGGCCTGGCTCGGCCTCATTCGGCACGGCGCGCGGCTGGCCGCCGGCGCCTTCCAGCGCTCGGGCCGAGCGGTGCAGCCAGCTGCGCAGCGCGGCCGGCCCGGGCACGCTGACGCTGGCCACGGTCTCGCGCTGGCCCACCAGCACGCCCAGCCCGCCGAGCTTGCGCACGGCGGCAAAGCCTGGCTCGTCGGTCAGGTCGTCGCCGGCAAAAAGCGGCACGCGCTCGGCGAAGGGCGCGGATTTCATGAATGCGGCAATGGCGTCGCCCTTGTCGACGCCGGCCGGCTTGATCTCGACCACCATCTTGCCGGGCAGCGCCTCCAGTCCGACGGCATGGCGCAGCACTTCGGTGACCGCGGCATCGACCACGCCGGCCAGTTCAGGCGCCTGGCGGTAGTGGATGGCGACGGCAACGGACTTGCGCTCCAGCCGCAGGGAGGGATAGGCGCGCACCAGCGCTTCCAGGTGGGGGATCAGCGGTTCCAGGCCGGGGGCGGAAGTCTTGGACACCATGCCGCCGTCGGTGCGGAACTCAGCACCATGCACGCCGGCGGCCGGCAGCCGCAGGGGCTGCAGGAAGTGGTCGAGTTCAGAGATCGGCCGCCCGGAGATGACGGCCAGCGCGCCGTCCAGACGCTCGAACAGCGTGTGCAGCGTGCCGACCAGTTCGGGCTCGACCTGCACCAGTTCCGGGCGCGGGGCCAGGTCGGCCAGGGTGCCGTCGAAGTCGAGAAACAGGGCGGTATTGGGTTCGATTAGCGGTAGTTGTGGCATCGCGTTACACCGTAACACGTCGTTTTGACCGGCGTCCACCGGACGCCGTCCTACATGGCGCGCACGCAACCTGGCCTCGACGCAAGTCCAGGGCCAAGCGTCTGCGGCCCTGCTGTGCCTGGCTCGCCGCGTCCGCATGAGTGCATCGTCA
>NZ_JFJW01000098.1:103234-116643 GCF_000611125.1 Cupriavidus sp. SK-4 | reverse complement strand
GCGGGCGGCCCGGGCCGGGTGGAAGTCGCCGCCATCCTTTATCATTGACGGTTTCCGCCAGAATTTCCGCCTTTTTTTGCGCCGCCCCACGGCCCGCCCTGAGACCATGACCCGCATGTCCGCCGCCCGACCCGACTACCTGAAGAAGATCCTGACCGCCAAGGTCTACGACGTGGCGCAGGAGACCGAACTGACCTACGCGCATCAATTGTCGGCGCGCACCGGCAATGCGGTCTGGTTCAAGCGCGAGGACACCCAGCCGGTCTTCTCCTTCAAGCTGCGCGGCGCATACAACAAGATGGCCTCGCTGACGCCGGAAGAACTCAGGCGCGGCGTGATCGCCGCCTCGGCCGGCAACCACGCGCAGGGCGTGGCGCTGTCCGCGGCGCGCCTGCAGTGCAAGGCCATCATCGCCATGCCGGTCACCACGCCGCAGGTGAAGATCGACGCCGTGCGCGAACGCGGCGGCCAGTGGGTGGAAATCGTGCTGCACGGCGAGTCCTACAGCGACGCCTACAACCATGCCGCGGAGCTGGAGAAAAAGCACAAGCTGACCTTCATCCATCCGTTCGACGATCCCGAGGTCATCGCTGGCCAGGGCACCATCGCCATGGAGATCCTGCGCCAGCACCCGGGCCCGATCCATGCCGTGTTCGTTGCCATCGGCGGCGGCGGGCTGATCTCGGGCATCGCCTCGTACATCAAGGCGGTGCGCCCCGAGATCAAGGTGATCGGCGTGCAGACGGTGGACTCTGACGCTATGAAGCGCTCGGTCGACGCCGGCAAGCGCGTCGAGCTGAAGGAAGTGGGGCTGTTCTCGGACGGCACCGCGGTCAAGCTGGTCGGCAAGGAAACCTTCCGCATCACGCGCGAGCTGGTCGACGACATCATCCTGGTGGATACCGACGCCATCTGCGCGGGCCTGAAGGACGTGTTCCAGGACACCCGCAGCATCCTGGAGCCGGCCGGCGCGCTGGCCGTGGCGGGCCTGAAGGCCTACGCCGAGCGCGAGAAGCTCAAGGGCCAGCACCTGGTGGCAATCGCCTGCGGCGCCAACATGAACTTCGACCGCCTGCGCTTTGTCGCCGAGCGCGCCGAGGTGGGCGAGGCGCGCGAAGCCGTGTTCGCCGTGACCATCCCGGAAGAGCGCGGCAGCTTCAGGCGCTTCTGCGAGCTGGTGGGCACGCGCAACGTGACCGAGTTCAACTACCGCATCGCCGATACCAGCATGGCGCATATCTTCGTCGGCGTGCAGATCGCCAGCCGCGCCGAGAACGACAAGATCGCCGCCAGCTTCCGCAAGCACGGATTCGACACGCTGGACCTGTCCAACGACGAACTGGCCAAGCAGCATATCCGCTACATGGTGGGCGGGCGCTCGGCGCTAGCGCATGACGAACTGCTGTTCCGCTTCGAGTTCCCCGAGCGGCCGGGCGCGCTGATGAGGTTCCTGTCCAGCATGAGCCCGAACTGGAATATCAGCCTGTTCCACTACCGCAACCAGGGTGCGGATACCTCCAACATCCTGGTCGGCATCCAGGTGCCGAAGAACGAGAAGCGCGCCTTCCGCGCCTTCCTTTCAACCTTGGGTTACGTACACTGGGACGAGACCGACAACCCGGTGTACAAGCTGTTCCTGTCCTGACACCTGCTGAGCGCCCCATGAGCCTCCCTGAACACTCGCCGCTGGGCAAGCCCTCGGCCTACAAGACCGAATACGACGCCTCGCTGCTGTTCCCGATCCCGCGCCAGCCCAAGCGCACCGAGATCGGCCTGCCCGAAGGCAAGCCGGTGCCGTTCTTCGGCGTCGATATCTGGAACGCGTACGAGCTGTCGTGGCTGAACCTGAAGGGCAAGCCGCAGGTGGCGCTGGCCACCTTCATCATCCCGTCGGACACACCCAATATCATCGAGTCCAAGTCGTTCAAGCTGTACCTGAACTCGTTCAACCAGACCAGGATTGCTTCGCCCGAGGCGCTGCAGCAGCTGCTGCACCACGACCTGTCCGAGGCTACCGGCGGCACCGTACAGGTGCGGCTGGTGACTGAAGCGGACCTGGGCACGCAGAAGATGGGCGAGCTCGACGGCCTGCTGCTGGACCGGCTCGATATCGAGGTGGACCGCTATGAGCCCGCGCCCGAGCTGCTCAGCGCGGACCAGGAAGAAACCCCGGTGGAAGAAACGCTGGTGTCGCACCTGCTCAAGTCCAACTGCCTGGTCACCGGGCAGCCGGACTGGGGCAGCGTGCAGATCCGCTACGTGGGTGCGCCGATCAACCAGGAAGGGCTGCTCAAGTACCTGATCTCGTTCCGCAACCACAACGAGTTCCACGAGCAGTGCGTAGAGCGGATCTTCATGGACGTGATGCGCGAGTGCAAGCCGGTCAAGCTGGCGGTGTATGCGCGCTATACGCGCCGCGGCGGGCTCGATATCAATCCGTTCCGCACCAACTACAACACGGCGTGGCCGGATAACAAGCGCAACGCGCGGCAGTGAAGTTCAACCCTGCCGATTGTTTGCTCCCCTCTCCCGCAAGCGGGAGAGGGGACCGGCTCGCGGGATTTGAAACGGCATCGCCAAGTACGAGCGCCCTACCCCCTCAAAACTCCCCGTGAAACCGCACCCCGTAGAACTTCGCCGGCCCGCGGTCGCGGTTGTAGCCGGGGTTGCGCACGTACTGGAAGTCCGGGCTCATGCTCAGGTACTTCACCGGCTGGAAGCTGTAGTAGATCTCCAGGATCTGCTCGGGCCCGTAGCGCAGCGCACCGTCGCCCAGGAACGCGCCCTGCCCGCCCGCGGCCAGGTAGTTGCGGTGGTTTGGGCCCAGCATGTTGATCGCCACCGCCACGCCCAGCGCATCGCGCGCCCGTCCCCACGCATCGCCGTTCAGCACGCCGCCCGCCGAAACCTGGCGGCCGATCTCCGTGAAGGCGTAGGTCTCGGTCTTGTCGTCTGACAGGCTGGCGCGCGCAAACATCCCCAGTGAATCCGTGACCTGCTGCAACAGTGTCACGCCCACGCCGCTCTTGGCGTGCTCGCGCCGCACGTCGGCGACGTCCGGTGTGGTGTTGTTGGCCATGCCGAAGCCGATGGCATCGCTGAACGCGCCCATGCGCGCCTTGTTGCGGAACCACAGCAGGCGGGCGGTGCCGGGCCGGCCGGCCAGCTGGTAGCGCTTCTCCACTTCGATGATGTCGCCGTAGTGCTCGAACATGCGGGTGTCGAGCCGCAGCCCGTTGGATTCCAGCGGCTGCAGGAAGCGCCCGATGCGCGCCGACCAGCCGTCGCCGATGTATTCCAGCGACAGGCCCCAGCTATAGCCGCGCGCATCGGCCGGATAGTCGAAGGCGCCATGCGTCATGAACGACCAGTTCATGAACTGCGTGCGCGGGTCCGAGCCGAACTCGTTCTGGTCAAAGACATCCAGCACGCCGAAGTTGCCCGCCGTCAGCACCACGCGCTGCTGGTCGACGGTGCGCGCAAACTGGTTGAAATCCGCTTCCAGCGCTTCGCTGCCGCCGCCCAGGCCCCAGGTCTGCCGCACGAAGGCGCGCGCCCGGTAGAACACCGGGTTGGTGCTGGCGGCCTTTCCCAGTTCTCCGTTGGACAAGCCGCCCAGGCCGTGCAACCCGGAAAACGGCACGCCTTGCGTGGCTTCCGGGTTGAAGTGGAACTCCGCGCCTTGCCACAGCTTCAGTCCCAGATCCAGCGTCGCGCTGAACGAGTAGCTCTTGGCTCGTTCGGTACCCAGGCTGTTGGCGCCGGAGTACGCCGCGCCGAATGATGGCTTGCGCTGCCAGATGTAGGTGCTCTGGCCGTGGAAGGCGAACGGGCTATCGACTTCAGCCGGGCCTTGCACCGGCTCCGCTTGCTGCGCCATCGCTGGCAGGCACGCACAACAGGCCAGCGCGGCCAGCACACGACGAAAACGGAGCGCCCCATGAACGGGAGCGGTGGCAAGTGGCGGGAACGGCATCGGCAGAGACGGTCGGCAAGGGAAGTGCCGGAGACGGCGCGCTCCGGCGCCCGCAGCTTAGCCAAGCGTCCATGACATGTCTACCTGCAATGCGGGTGCCGGAAAGCCGACGTTGTAACCGCCCTTGAATTAATTAACGCAAAAATTAATATTCACTGCAGACCGCTTGCATCCGTTTGCCCATGCCGCGCCCGCCCGCCAAACCGAAACCCTCCGCCCGCCGCAGCCCCGGTCGTCCCGCAGCCGGCCAGCCCGGCCAGCGCGAACGCATCCTCGATGCGGCCACCGACCTGTTCTCGCGCCAGGGCGTGGCCGGCACCCCGGTCAAGGCGATTGCCACCCAGGCTGGCGTGACGCCGGCGCTGGTCCATTACTACTTCAGCGACCGCGAATTGCTGCTGGACGCCGTGGTCGAGGAAAAGCTGCAGCCGCTGGTGGCCAGTGTCTTTGCCGCCGCCGGCGATGCCGAGCCGATGGCCATGCTGATCGGCATCGCCGGCCAGCTGATCCGCACCGCGGCCGCCACGCCCTGGTTCCCCGGACTGTGGATCCGCGAAGTCGCCAGCGCCGACGGCGCCCTGCGCGAGCGCGTGCTGGACCGCTTCGCGCTGCAGCGCGCTGGCGCACTGAGCGCGCCGCTGGCGGCCGCGATCGCGCGCGGGCAGCTCAACAGCGGACTGGAGCCGGCGCTGGTGATGCCGTCGCTGATCGGCCTGACGCTGCTGCCGCTGGCCACCACCCATATCTGGCGCCGGCTGCCCGGCGGCGAAGCGGTCGATACCGACACGCTGGTGCGCCACGTATCCGCGCTGCTGACGCACGGGCTGGCACCGGCGCCCGACGCCGGCAAGTCCAGGCTTTCTCCGGAGTCATCATGAACCACGCCCATCCCACCCGTCCGCAACCGCCGGCAGCGGTGCTTGCCACGCTGGCGGCGGTGCTGCTGGTCGCCGCTTGCAGCCGTGAACGCGCCGACACCTGGCAAGGCTATGTCGAAGGCGAATTCGTCAGCGTGGCCTCGCCGTTCGCCGGGCGTCTCGACACGCTGTCGGTGCAGCGCGGCCAGCAGGTCGGCCAGGGCGCCGCGCTGTTTGCCCTCGAATCCGACGACGAGCGCGCCGCGCGCCAACAGGCCGAGGACCAGCTGCGCGCAGCCGAGGCACAGCTGCAAGACATGAAGACCGGCAAGCGCCCGGTCGAAGTCGAGGTCAGCCGTGCCCAGCTGGCGCAGGCGCAGGCCCAGGCGCAGCGCAGTGCCGCGGCCTTGCGGCGCGATCAGCGCCAGTATGAGATCGGCGGCATCGCGCAGGCGCAGCTGGACGAATCGCGCGCACAGGCCAGCAGCGACGCCGCACGTGTGCGCGAACTGCAGCGCGATATCGACGTGGCCCGGCTGCCGGGCCGGGATGCGCAGCAAGCCGCGCAGGCCGCGCAGGTGGCGGCCGCGCGCGCGGCGCTGGCGCAGGCCGAGTGGAAGCTGTCGCGCAAGACCGTGGCCGCGACCCAGGCGGGGCTGGTCTACGACACGCCCTACCGCCTCGGCGAGTGGGTGCCGGCGGGCAGCCCCGTGGTGCGCATGCTGCCGCCGGGCAACGTCAAGGTGCGCTTCTATGTGCCGGAAACGGTGGTGGGCGCGCTGCGCAACGGCCAGGCGGTGCAGGTGCGCTGCGACGGCTGCACCGCGCCGGTGGCGGCCACCATCAGCTACGTCGCCAACGAGGCCGAGTACACGCCGCCGGTGATCTACAGCAACGAGACGCGGCGCAAGCTGGTGTTCCTGGTCGAAGCGCGCCCGGCGGCGGCCGATGCGCCCAAGCTGCGGCCGGGCCAGCCCGTCGAAGTGGTACGGCAATGAACACGGCAATCAACGGCAGCGCTGGCGAACTCGCCATCGACGTGCGCGGCCTGAACAAGCACTTCGGCGACAAGCACGTGGTCAACGACCTGAGCATGCAGGTCGCCCGCGGCGAGATCTTCGGCTTCCTCGGCCCCAACGGCAGCGGCAAGACCACCTCGATCCGCATGATGTGCGGGCTGCTGACGCCCGATTCCGGCGCGGGCACCTGCCTGGGCTACGACATCCGGAGCGAGTCAGACGAGATCAAGCGCCGCGTCGGCTATATGACGCAGAAGTTCTCTTACTGGGACGACCTGTCGATCCGCGAGAACCTGGATTTTGTCGCGCGCGTCTACGGCATGCCGAACCGGCGCGAGGCGGTCGACCGCGCACTGGAAGACCTGGGCCTGGCCACGCGCTCGGCGCAGCTGGCCGGCGCGCTGTCGGGCGGCTGGAAGCAGCGGCTGGCGCTGGCGGCGTGCCTGCTGCACGAGCCCGAGCTGCTGCTGCTCGACGAACCCACCGCGGGCGTGGATCCCAAGGCCCGGCGCGACTTCTGGGAGCAGCTGCACCAGCTGGCCGCGCGCGGCATCGCGGTGCTGGTCAGCACGCACTACATGGACGAGGCCGAGCGCTGCCACAAGCTGGCCTATATCGCCTACGGCAAGCTGCTGGCGCAGGGCACCGCCGATGAAGTGGTGGCCAGCCAGAATCTGTCGACCTGGAGCGTGGAAGGCGACGACCTCGCCGCGCTGTCGGAGCAGCTGCAGGGTGCGCCGGGCGTGGAGCAGACCGTGGCCTTCGGCACCGCGCTGCATGTGACCGGGCGCGATGCGCAGGCGCTCGCCGATACGCTCGCGCGGCTGGCCGGACCGGGCCGGCGCGTCGAGCAAGCCCAGACCAGCCTGGAGGACGTCTTCATCCACATGATGAGCGGGGCCGAAGACAATATGGCGGCCCGCAAGGCCAGGGACACACCATGACAGCCGCCCGCAAGCCGGCCGCGCGGCAGCGCTTCTCGCTGCAGCGTTGGTGGAGCATCGTGCTCAAGGAGTTCCTGCAGCTGCGGCGCGACCGCGTCACCTTCGGCATGATCATCGGGCTGCCGATCATGCAGCTGCTGCTGTTCGGCTTTGCCATCAACACCGATCCGCGCCACCTGCCAACCGCGGTGATTGCCGCCGACCAGAGCGAATTCACGCGCTCCTTTATCGCCAGCATGGAGCAATCGACCTACTTCAAGCTGGTCGGCACGCTGCCCGACGAACAGGCCGGGCGCGAGGCGCTGATGAAGGGCGAGGTGCAGTTCGTGCTGACCATCCCGCCCGACTTCACGCGCCGGCTGCTGCGCGGCGAACGGCCCGCCCTGCTGGTCGAAGCCGATGCCACCGATCCCTCCGCCACCGGCCAGGCCATCGCCGCGCTGCCGCAGCTGCCCTACCGCGTGGCCACGCATGACCTGAAGGGATCGCTGGCGCCGCTTGCCGGCGGCAAGCCGCCCTTCGACGTGCAGGTGCAGCGGCTCTACAACCCGGAAGGCATCACGCAATACAACATCATTCCCGGCCTGATGGGCGTGATCCTGACGATGACCATGGTGATGATGACCGGCCTGGCGATGACGCGCGAACGCGAGCGCGGCACCATGGAGAACCTGCTGGCCACGCCGGTGCGGCCGCTCGAGGTGATGACCGGCAAGATCGTGCCCTATATCTTCATCGGCCTGATCCAGTCGACCATCGTGCTGCTGGCCGCGCGCTGGATCTTCAGCGTGCCGTTCGTCGGCTCGGTGCTGGCGGTGTACCTGGCGGCGCTGCTGTTCATCGCGGCCAACCTGACGGTGGGCATCACGCTGTCGTCGCTGGCGCAGAACCAGCTGCAGGCGATGCAGCTGACATTCTTCTACTTCCTGCCCAACATCCTGCTGTCCGGCTTCATGTTCCCGTTCGCCGGCATGCCTGGCTGGGCGCAGGCCATCGGCAACATCCTGCCGATGACGTATTTCCACCGCATGGTGCGCGGCATCCTGCTCAAGGGCAACGGCTGGGTCGAGCTATGGCCCAATGTGTGGCCGATGGCGCTGTTCATCGTGGTGGTGATGGCGATCGCGGTGCGCTTCTACCGCCGCACGCTGGACTGAAGGGGTTGGCCATGCAACGACTCACGCCTCTGTTTGCCGCCGCGGCACTGTTGTGCGGCTGCGCCGTCGGCCCCGACTTCCGCGCGCCCGCGCCGCCCGATGACGCCGGCTACGTGCCGGGCCCTCAGCCGGTGGCAACCGTTGCGGCCGACAGCGCCGACGCCGCCGGGCAATCCCACGCGCAAACCCTTGCCGCCGGCGCCGACGTGCCCGCGCAGTGGTGGTCGCTGTTCCGCAGCCCGGCGCTGGATACAACCATCCGCAGCGCGCTGGATGCCAGCCCAACGCTCGCGCAAGCGCGCGCCCGGCTGCGCGAGGCCCAGGAGAACCTGGCCGCGCGCACCGGCGCGACGCGCTGGCCCGCCGTCGACGCAAAACTGAACACCACGCGCCAGCAGGTCGACTTCCAGTCCCTGGGCATCACCGCGATCCCCAGCCCGGGCCCGTTCACGCTTTACGGCGCCACGGTGCAGGTGTCGTACGTGCTAGACCTGTTCGGCGGCCAGCGGCGCGAACTGGAAGGACTGCAGGCAGCGGTGGACTATCAGCGCTATGAACTGGAAGCCGCGCGCCTGGCGCTGGCCGCCAACGTGGCCACCGCGGCCATCCGCGAAGCCGGCCTGCGCGCGCAACTGGCCGATACCGCCGCGGTGGCGGCGGCCCAGCAGCGCCAGCTTGGCATCACCGAGGAACGCCTGCGCGCGGGCGGCGTCGCGCGTGTCGACGTGCAGCGCCAGCGCGCGGAGCTTGCGCAAACCCAGGCCCTGGTTCCGGCCCTGCAACGCCAGCTCGATGCCACGCGGCACCAGCTCGCGGTGTACACGGGCCAGACCCCGGCCTCGGCCACACTGCCCGAGTTCCGCCTCGACGACCTGCACCTGCCCGACACGCTGCCGGTCAGCCTGCCGGCCACGCTGGCACGCCGCCGTCCCGATATCCGCGCGGCCGAGGCCCTGCTGCACCAGGCCTCGGCCAATATCGGCGTGGCCACCTCCAATCTGTATCCGCAGATCACGCTGAGCGCCAGCGGCGGCACGCAGGCCACCGCGGCGCGCGACCTGTTCAGCAGCCTGAACGTATGGAGCCTGGCTGCGGGGCTGGTGCAGCCTGTATTCCGCGGCGGCGAGTTGCAGGCGCGCAAACGCGCGGCGGAAGCGGCGTATGAGCAATCGCTGGCCGCGTATCGGCAAGCCGTGCTGCAGGGCCTGCAGGACGTGGCCGATTCACTGCGTGCACTCGAAGCCGATGCCGCCGCGCTGCGCGAACGCGCCGACAGCGCGCGGCAGGCGGGCGATACGCTGGCGGTGGTGTCGGAGCAATACCAGCTCGGCGGTGTCAGCCAGCTGGCGGTGCTGGATGCCGAGCGGCAGTCGCGCCAGGCGTCGCTGGAACTGGCGCAGACGCGCGCCGACCGGCTGGCGGATTCGGCGGCGCTGCTGCAGGCGTTGGGGGGTGGGTGGTGGGAGGAGGAAGGCGGCGCTGTGGTGGCAGCGCCGCGGTGATGGCGGCCGGCTACTGCTTGTCGGTCTGCGTGTACCAGAAGGCGCGCTTGCGCTTGCCAACGTTCGGCGGACTGGGTTCGCGTGGCTGGAAGGGCGGCCTGCCATTGTTTTCCCCCTTGCCATCCTGCACGCCGGTTCCGATCATGACGGGCACCACCTTGGCGGGGGTACCATTGCTACTCTCGATCGCGACCATGCCGAACACCGGCGACGGCGCCAACCCGCCGGTGCTGAATTTCTCAGAGCGGGAGCCATCCGGGCTTTCGCCCTTGCCTGTCAGGAACGAGATCGCATAGCCGCGGGCTTCTCCCAGGTCCGGGTAGCATGCGCCCGTCTGAATCGGTGAAGGGGTATTCGTGCCGAAGTAGGTGTACCGGCCGACCGTCAGCGGCGCGTTGACTACCTTTTCACCTGGTCTCAGGCCGATGAAGAAGCCGCTGAACAACGGTGAATCCTTGTATTCTGCGTCGGCGGCCGACACATCCGCCAGCATTGCCTCCTTGATGGGCGTCCAGTCGGAAGGCACGCCCGTGCCGACGTTGGGGTCCTTCAGCATATAAAAGCGGTTCTTGACGTTCTGCGCCGCATCGGGGCTGGTGTTATACGAGTACAAGGGATGTTCGCGATCGCCGCTGCCGATCAGCACAGCCTCGTAGTTCTTGGTCAGCACCACGTCGGGCGGATAGAAGAACTTGCGCGCAGCGTTGCCCACGCCGCCCAGGGACGCAAGCTGGGCAATGGTCCAGAACTCCGGAGTATTGCCCTTGCTGGAACGGAAGTCGGCGCGCCAGACATTGCCGCCCACATCGCCCACGTATGCCTTGTCGGCGTAGCCGTCCCCATCGCGGTCCACCACCGTGACGTCAGACGGGACTGCCCGCATCTGGGCGGTCACGCACGTCCCGGCGGCCAGACCGGTGCAGTCCGGCAATGCCGCCCAGACGAGATCGCCTGAGATCGCATTAAGCACGATCAGGCCGCGGCCCATGACGTTCTTGCCTGGCGCCGGGTCGCTGTCCTCACTGGTGTCATAGCCAGCCCCCATGATCAGCAGCGGATCGTCCCGGCCCTTGACGCGAATGACGCGCGGCTGCGACCAGGTCTGGCCGAGCTCAGGGATATCGCTGTTGGTCTTGCTCCAGAGGTACGTTGGCTTCGCCGGGTTGCTCACATCCAGCGCGTAGATGAGCCGGCCGCCACGGCGCGCGGTCAGGTACAGATGCACCTTCGGAGCCGCGGGGCTGCTCATGTTCTGGTAGACCGTGGCCGTGCCGTCAAAGAAATAATCCCGTGGCGCAAAACCCGGCCCGGTCGGCCCGCCAGTCAGTTGCACCTCCGGCGTGTTGGTATAGATCCGCGAGAGCTTGCCGTAGAACTCTGGCGGAATGAAGCCCCACAACTCGCCGCCGGGGCGCACGACGCCGGCATCGGTGCTGATGCCCTTCTGCTGGTTGCCGTTGATGGCGTGGAATACGCCATCGTTGGCGCCGTAGAAGACCACAAGGCCGGTGGTGCCGCCGTAGTCCACAGCCACCGGGCGGGAATGCAGGACGTCCCCGTGGATGGAACCACGCACTGTGACCGGGTCGCCAGGGCCTTTAATCGTCTCCTTCGCCGGTATGTCGTCCGTCCGCGCAGCAAACACATCCGAGCCGCGCACCCAGTTGATCAGGTTCGCCACATCGCTGGCGGAAGAGTTCAGCGCGGCAATGCCGGCGCTGTCTGTCAACGCAGCATTTGCGGTATCGAAGCGCGCCAGGCCAGCGGCCGCGGAACACTTCGGACTGGGGCACGTCAACAACTGGCGCGGACCGCGGTCGGTCAGGAATTGTGCCCGCAGCATCTCGCCGGCGCCGCCCTTTTCCACCAAGGGACCGTCGATGGCCTCTTTCGCCCCGTTCAGATCGGCGATGGCATTGGTCCAGAAGCCAGTGGCCGGCCACTTGTCGATGTCCGCCGAGCTGTAGCCTGCAGAGGTGAACTGCTTTGGCGGATCCGCTGTCCAGAAGCTGCGCGCATTGGGGGAGATGAAACCTGTGCCGGCATTGCTCAGCGCGTTGTTGACCACCAGGTTGCCACTGGAATCCGGCGTGCCCGCATCCAACAACACAAGCTTGTTGCTGGAATCGTAGCCGAGCTTGTACTGCTTGAGATTGCCGGTCCAGCGAGGACTGGCCTGCGCATCCGGACGGAACATGCCGATGAAGACCTGGTTCAGGTACGAACCCTGGCCGTTGACGCTCACCGGGAGGCTTACCGACGCGAACACGTTGTTCACGGCCTGCATCTCATTGAAGATCTTCTGCAGCGCATCGGCGAGCGCCTTGAAATCTCCCAGCTTGACCACGAAGTTGCCGCCGCCGCCATTGCTCGCCATGCTGCCGACAAAGTCGGCGTAGTCCTTCGAATTCTTGCCGTCTTCCGTGATGGCAATAGTGTACGTGATGATGTTCTGGCGCGTTGCCGTGCTGCTGCCGGTGTTTCCAGCAGCATTCAGGTCGGCGTTGTACATGAAGCGCGCCCACTCGTCGCCCCAGTTGTCGAGGTACTTGTTGCCGACAGGCGTGGTGATCGGCTGCAACTGCGCCTTGCTCGCATTGGCCTTGACCAGCTCGTTGTAGGGCTCCTGCCCCGTGTCCTGCGGCTTGCCATTATTCATGGCATTGGCAATGTAAATGACGAAGTTCTTCTGGCAGGGGTTGGTTATCGGAGATTTGTACTGGGTACCCGACAAGCCTCGCTGGCCTGCAAAGAAAGCCCAGGCTTCTTGCATGCCGCCGCCAACCTGGGAGCCGTTTGCTTTGTCGTCGACGACATCGATGGTCTTGATATACGTGAGAAAGTCCTCTCCACCCTTGGCGTCCATCAGCCGCAGCCCGGCGGGCGCACTGGGCGGGGTCACTGCCGGGAATCGGAACTGCCCGCCCGGGTTGGTGCCCTGGCCGAACATCATCAACCCAAGGTTCAGCTTGCCGGTCATGGCAGGGTCGCGGGTCAGCGCCGAGATCGCCTTGTAGAGGCCACATTGCTCCACGCCGACATCGGTATTGAGGTTCCTATCGGACACCACGCCGGGCACGTCGCAGGTAAACGGGGCATTTGCGCTCCACGCTGCGGCGTTGTCCATCAGGATCAGCACGTTGGGATGCGTGCCGGCATTGCTCTGCATGCCGGTAAACAGGTCAATGTCCTCGGCCAGTGCCGCTGGCGCATGCCAAAGCGTCAGCAGGACACTCGCAAGCACCGCATATCCTCGCACCATGCTTGTCCTTCCTTTCAGAGAATCCATTGGAGCCACCCCGTCACGGGCACGTCGAACCGTAGAGCGTGCGCACTGCCACGCCCTGGTGAACCTGCGCCGCGGCGCCCGTTCCATTGGCGTCATTCACCGTCGCTTTCACTTCCCACTGGGTGTCATTGCACAGCGAAGGCACCGCTCCAGCGCCCGATGCGCCGATGACAAGATTGCCGTTGCCGGTATTGACGCCGAGCGAGCATTCGTCATCGCCGGAAGTGTTCTCGACATCGAGCACCCGCGCCACCGGCTGGCTCGTCAGGCAGGTTGGCGGCGCCACCTGCGCCACAAAGTCAGCCTTGCCGTCACCCGTCACGTCCACCGGCACATCCACCGCAACCGGCGCCTTGGTGAAGTCGTCGCTGATCACCTGCTCGATCGCCTGCTGCGCCACGTCGCGTGCTTCGGCGCTGTGCTGCTGGTTGCCCGCCACCTTGACGTTGACCAGCCCCGAATTGACCATGGCCACGGCGACCAGCAGGAACAGCACCATGAACACCAGCGTCACCACCAGCGTGACCCCGGATTGCCTGCGGCGCAGCGGCCTGCCCGTTGACTTCATCATTGCTCGCTCTTCGCTGTGTTGAATCGGTATGGCGTTATTGCTCGCGCAGCCCGGCCACATTGACCAGCCGCGCCACCTGGGCGTAGACGTGGCG